>CAZVGY010000005.1:0-66292 GCA_964627015.1 uncultured Desulfobacteraceae bacterium | reverse complement strand
TGAATTCACAGCATTTCCCCCTTATTTCTTTCAACTAAATTGGAGATGATCCAAAAATTATAAGTTATCAATAACAGTGGAAAATGCAAGTACATTTTCTCCATCATGACCTTCACATTTACAATTTCAGCAGATCCTGCGTACCCTCCTGCTCAATCAGCTCATTCTTTCAACCCCTTCAAATCTTTCACGCCTGGGCTCAAAATTTCGATAACAGCGGCTTCTATCTTTTTGATATCCTGAGGCCGTACAATCCAACCCATGTTCACCTTCAAGCGGGTGCCATCCAGAAATTGGAACTTGCCCGTTTCCCGGCCTGCCACATTTGCCAGCCATTCAGAGTCAACTGAGGTATCTTTTGAAAATGTCAGGATAAAACCGGAATTCCCTACGTCAAGCCTGCTGACACCCAGCCGCTTTAATAAGAGTCTGATAGACATCAGCTCAAGTAGATTTATGACTTCACGGGGTGGACGCCCGAAACGATCTGTTATTTCTTCTTCCATTCTTTTTAATTCGGCCCTTGAATCAAGCCCCGAAAGCCTGCGGTACAGATTAAGCCTTACATCCATGTCACTTACATAATCTTCCGGCAGAAATGCGCTGATATCCATATTTATTTCCGGATTAATATCCTCGTGCCATTCTTCTCCTTTAAGTTCGGCTACGGCCTGCTCGATAAGCTTCATGTATAATTCATACCCTATAGCCGAAATCTGGCCAGACTGCACAAAACCTAGGATATTACCTCCCCCCCTGATAGTCAGATCGTGCATCGCAAGATGCAGCCCCGCGCCCAAATGTGAAAAATCCATAAGCGCTTTTAGCCTTTTTTCCGCATCACGGGTCAGCTCTGACCCTTCTGAAAGAAGCATATAAGCATAAGCCTTTTCCTTGGCCCTCCCCACTCTTCCCCGAAGCTGATATATCTGGGCCAGGCCCAGCCGGTCAGCCTCATTTATAATTATGGTGTTAGCGGATGGAATATCCAGGCCCGATTCTATTATGGTCGAGCAAACCAGCACGTCGATCTCTTTTCTTATAAAATGCATCATGGTGGATTCCAGGTCTTTACCCTTCATCTGGCCATGAGCCACTCTGATGCGGGCATGAGGAACCAACTGTTTCACACGGTCAGCCACATATTCGATGTTTTGCACCTTGTTATGTACGAAAAATACCTGACCGCCTCTTTCTATTTCTGCATCGATCGCTCGCACTATAAGGGATTCGTCGTAAGCTGATATATAAGATTGGATTGCAAGCCTCTCCTCGGGAGGGGTTTCAATAATACTTAGATCCCTGATCCCCATCATGGACATCTGCAGGGTCCTGGGGATTGGAGTAGCGGTAATAGCCAGAACATCAACTAAGGACCTGTACTTCTTGAGGGCCTCCTTCTGCTTGACTCCGAATCGCTGCTCCTCATCAATGATCAAAAGACCCAGGTCTTTGAATTTCACGTCTTTTTGAATTATCCTGTGTGTCCCGATCAAAATATCGATTTCACCTGACCTCAACCTTCTCAGCATTTCGGCCTGTTCTTTTCCGGTTTTGAAACGGCTGAGTATGCCAACACGTACCGGGTAGGAGTCCATCCTTTTCCTGAAAGTCTCATAATGCTGTTCGGCCAGCACGGTTGTAGGCACCAGAATAGCTACCTGCTTGGAGTCAGTGACGGCCTTAAAAGCAGCTCTGATCGCCACCTCGGTCTTACCAAAACCCACGTCTCCACATATAAGACGATCCATAGGACGGTTTGATGTCATATCATCTATAACATCTTCTATAGCCTTGATCTGGTCCTGGGTCTCCTCATGTTCAAAAGAAGCCTCAAATTCCCTGAAATAATTATCAGGAGGGGAGAATTCGAACCCTTCCCGGTATCTTCTAAGGGCATATATCGCCACAAGCTGTTTTGCGATAGTTTTTACGGCGTTTCTGGCCTTCTGCTTGGCAACATCCCAGGAACGTCCACCAAGTTGATCCAGTTTGGGATTTTTGTCATCAGCTCCTACGTACCTCTGCAGTACACTTATTCGATCAGCGGGTATATAAAGCTTATCCTTGTGACTGTATTCGATTATCACGAAATCATTTACCTTTTGTTCAATTTCCATCTTCATCAAGCCGCCGTAACGACCGATTCCGTGATCTTCATGAACGACTAAATCTCCAGTCCTGAGCTGACTGAGACTGGACCAGGCCAATACACCATCTCTGCTTTTTTTTCTGGACCTGGCCCTTTTCGGCCCGAAGATTTCATCCTCGCTGATGACGTAAAGACCCAGATCAGGCCATGTGAAACCCTTTGAAAGCCGGCCCAGGCAGATACTCAATCCTGGCGTTTCAGGTAACTCATCCCAGGATTGAACCACACGGTCCACAGCAACCTGATAGTTTTCAAGGATCTCTCTCAGACGTTCGGTCTGCTGTTCCGTGCGGGTGACCAAAACGACTATTGCGCGTGAGGAAAGCCATTTGGAAATTCCTGCGGCCAGAGGGGCCAATGAAACACGGCCCCGACCTTCCAGCCTGAGCTCGAGATCATCATCGAGGGCCACTTGTCCTCTGACATGTATTTTATTCTCTTTCCCGTCACAAACATCAAGGTCCAGCTCGCTTATACTTAGCCGCTGATAGTTCTTAATCAACCCATCCATTTCCTCGCTCGAGACAAACAGATCCTCACATTCCGGAAACGGACTTCCCTTTTCAGCCGCTTCCAGTCGAAATTTCTCCAGGTCGTCAAAAAACTTTTTTTCCTGTTTGCGGGAAACTGCCTCCACTTGACCGGGGTCAAAAAGGACCACAAGCCCGTTTGACGGAATATAATGAAAAAGCGTATTAAGATTAGGATAAAAATGATTCAACCATGCCTCCTGCCCGGGGAAGCGCATACTCTCTTCAGCCTGCCTCGGAAGCCTGCCCATGGTCCTTGCCCTTTTGACGTTCTCTTCATCTATTATAATCTCACTGGCGGGCAAAAGGACCATTTCATCTATATGCTCTTGAGATCTCTGGCTTAGAGGGTCAAAAAAACGAATTGACTCCAGGCGGTCGCCCCAGAATTCAAGACGAACAGGCAACGGATGCAGCGGTGGAAAAAGATCAATAACACCGCCACGTACTGAATAATCCCCTATTTCCTCTACCAGAGAAGACCTGCTATAACCTGTGATTTCCAGCCTTTGTAACAGTGAAGCTCTCTCGATTTCCTCTCCTGCTTCAAGGTATTCCAGGACCCTGACAAATGTCTCTTTGGGCAGAATCCTCACGGATAAAGCTTCAACAGATGTAATAACCACAGGGTTGTCCTGGCTTATCAGGGTGTAAAGAGACTCGACACGGCGGGCAGAAAGCTCCCTGTGCGGACTTAGGCCTGTGAGCGGACTGAGATCGTAAGGCGGAAATTGATGTATCCGCCTATCCTCTGCTCTTTTCTCGGACTCGCCGTTACCCATAAAGAAGCTGAGTTCCCTGTAAAAATCATCAGCATGATCTGCCTCAGGGAGAATAACCAGACAGGGTCTTTTTAGGTCCGGCAGGAGCCTGGAAAAAAAATAGGAACGGGCTGTACCTGAAAGGCCTGTCAATTCCGTCTCAGGTTCACCTCTAAGAAGAATATTTCTAAGTCTGACCAGATATTGATTGTCATAATCTTTCATAAAATAAATTCCGTATATCAAACTCGCATCTTATAAAAACTAAGTCTTCATATAAATAATTAACAGGCCCTATAGGCCTGTCACTTATTCCCCCAAGCACGAGGGAAACCCAATGGATCTTCGCTGAGGGATCAGAGGGCCGTTACCGGATATCAGTCCACACACGTTTCCGTGATTGCAAGAGTCATATGACCGGTATCAAGCTCGGCTGTAATACCGATGGGAAGGACTAAATTTTTCCGTCCATGCCCAACCGGGAGCCCGGTTGCCAGAGGTATTCCTAAATCTGAAAAAATATCCGTCAGTAACCCGTTAATAAAGGCGCCGTCGCCACATTCCTCAAAGTCACCAGCTACCAGACCAGAAAGTCTCTCCAGCTGGCCGCTCAGTGCCAGGTGGGTCAGCATTCTATCCAGGCGATATGGAGCCTCACCTTTTTCCTCCAGGAACAATATGCACCCCTCAAGAGAAGGGAAAAAAGGAGTACCTAAGAGATGACAAATCAGGCTCAGGTTCCCGCCTACAAGACGCCCTGTTGCTCTTCCGCTGATGAGAACCTTTCCTGCGCCAAGACTCACACTCAGTGGCCCACCTGCGGAAAGTATGTTGATAAGAAATTCCCAGTTTTCCCGGTCCATTTGATTGAATTCCCGCACCATGGGGCCGTGAAAAGTAGCCAGCCCGCACCTCTTTTGAACGGCGAGCAAAAGGGCTGTAACATCGCTGTAGCCCAAAATTATCTTGGGATTTTCCCTTATAAGGCCATAATTAATTTTGTCAAGCAATCTCATGCTTCCATATCCGCCTCGAGCACAAAAAATCGCTTTTATATCCCGGTCCAGGAACATTGAATGAAAATCATCCAGCCGAGCTGCATCATTTCCCGCGGTGTACCGGATTCCGTCAAACAAATGTGCGCCCAAACGCACCTCAAAACCTGAAGATTCAAGTATTTTGAGTCCTGGTCTCAGGTCTGACTCATTGACCCTCCCTGCAGGGGCGATCACTCCAACTGCATCGCCCGGTCTAAGCGCCGGCGGCTTAATGACTGGTAAGTATTTCATCGCTTCTCTCTATCTTAAGACACAGCCTTAATCAGTTTCCTCATAGCGAACAGATATTCTCGTGAATAATTCAGATAAAAAGAGAGCGGCCGGGAAAAATTCTTGCCCACAAGACCTTCGACAAACATAAGACTGATCTTTCGTTCTTCAAGCAGTACAAAATGAGAGCTGAGAACTACCTGCCGTTCATCGTCAGATAATGTCCTGAGCATATATTTTAAAGCACTCCTGGCGCGTGGCTGGTAATTCCAGAAGTAGAGAAGATCGAGGGCGTTTATAATTATTATTTTTTCCAAATCGCGCGCCTCTTCACCTCTTTTGTGCTCAAATTTATCAGGGGATTCTAATAATTCACATACGTCCTCTTCCGGAAAAAGCATTTCAAGTTGGGCGTAGATATCAAACAGCTGGTTGAATTTGGTTCGGTAATCACGCCAACGCATATTAATATTATTATACCGGTCTACAGCCCCCTCTATGATACCGGCAACAAAATCCGATGCAGTTTTGGATATAATCGCTGCCCATCTCTGAAGGATATCATTGACTTTATCGAAACCTGCCCATGTAAGTATTCCGCCGGTAGCCAAGTTCAACGCGACTGCAATCGGTATTGACAGAATGCTGCGAAACAAATTTGCCACGATATCTCCCTTAGGCAGTCCACGGAATGCATTATGGCTGGATATATAAAGCCCGTTCGTAAGGGCCATCACTCCATATAGGGCAACAGGACTTGTAGACGTAGTGATGCCGAGAAGCCGGTCCAGAAGCAGAGTTTTTGTTAAATAGTCTAACAGGGGCACAGAAAACCCTGTAAAGAGAAGCGAATCCGATATGCGGGTCCAGCTCACGTAATCGTTCCATCGCATAAGATGGGACCTTTGTATGCCTCCGCCTCCCAGGACGGATTGCAACACATTGCGCAGGCCGGTAATTCCGAACCAAATAAAGGCCCCAAAGTAAGCCAGTAACCACCAGTCCTTGGTCAGGGCAAAAGTGGCGAAAGCGGGAATAAAACCGAGAAAAACCTTTATTCCGTTTTTTAATCCGCTGTTGAGATATCTCCAGGATATTCGAGGCCGCTCACTTGATTCCGGGGGATAAAGAAACAGCCCATTGCTCCTTTCCTGCTGTACCCCTCCAAGGGTGACTATGTTACCCGAAACTCCCACCCGGCTGGGAAAATGCTGGATCTTCCAGCCCTCCCTGCGTCTCTCACCAAACACTCTCAAAAAAGGAAAACGACGGACGGATCTGTAAAAGGCGTTAACAAAATTGATAGCGCTGACACGAGGTATATAGTCTACCTGCCTGTAGGTGGCTATATTGATGGGAATTATTTCGCGGCATGTACTAATGTGTTGTTCGATCTCCCTTTGGGCTTTAAGCGGAAGGGTCTGTTTTATAGCGAGGCCCATCCCGTGGACACGCGGCAATCTCCCTGTGGAGTCGCTACCTATACGGGACTTCAACGCTGTACCCTGATAAAAGGCTTTCAGCGAGTCTATATCGTGCAGTATATTTAACAGTTTCTCAACCCTGTCTTGCTTATCCGGATAACCAGAAGCTTTTACACGGGCGATCATTTTTCTCGTGATCCATTTCAAATTAATAACGTTCCCGGCGTTAATGGCCTCCTGAAGCTCGCTGATCTCCTTTACATGCGTGGTCTTTCCTGCGGCATAATCCTTGAGGTTAAAGATCTCAAGTCTGGTTATCATTCCTTGACAATCATACAGAATTTCAAGGACATCCTCGACCTTGAGATTACTTAGATTGAGCGTGATCCGGTAGCTGGGATGGAGCTGAGAAAGCCTGTTAATAAGGGTATAGGGTGAAAGTCTAAGCTGATCCGGCACATCAGGGCCTTGATCTGGACGGTTAGGATCCTGTATAAGAGGATTTTTGTCAGGGTGCAGGTAACGTTCAACTATAGTATCCGAGTCCAAACGGTTCATCTCTTCCACTTCCCGCGCTATACGGAAACGTTCCTCAGGATCGGTCCTGGTATAAAGTTTTCTTAAATATGTTACATGGTCCCGCATCAGAGGGAGTATCTTAGAATGTATGAATTCGGCCAGATGGAGGATGGATGCCTGACCAGAACCCACAAAAGACAAAAACTCTGATTTATTCAGTACAGGCGGGTCCAGACCATAGCTTTCGAACATATCAAATCGATGTCTATTATTATATTCGTTCAGGACAGCCAATACATAACGCTGCTGGTATTGAGAGACCTTTTTGCCTTCAGCCATAAAGGACATAACAGGCTCCTCTGCCAGAAAGCAGAGAAATGACTGGCTGTCGGCAAAACCCCTGGGTGACCAGATTATCTGGATATAGCGATCCCGAAATCTTGCGGGTAATTCTATGCCTATCCGGATAGTAATCCCCATGATCTCTGCCGCTTCCACCAGTTCCACCGCGAACTTCGGTTCGAGATAATTATAGTAAATAACTCTCAAGCGACGTATACCTTTGATCCAGGCATCCATTATAAGGTGGCACGACGTTTTCCGTCCCTTTGTGTTTACATCGTGCACATGGTCGTCAAAGGTAATCTGGTTCCATTCTTCCGGCATCTCAAGAAGATTGTATAGCCTCAGCTGACTGCGAATTTTACGTGGATTTCCTGTAGCCGCCTCCCGGAAATCATGGGCCAGTTCAAGCTGACGCCGATAATCTCCATGAGCTCTCACAAGTTCCTTCATGATCTGCAAAAGGACTCTGGCGGTATTTTTAGGCATGGGGCCAGCGGCTGTGTTGATTACCTCATCTCTCAGAGCACGTAAAGAGTTTAGGCGGTCATCGGCCCCTCCCTCTTCCAGCGATTCCAGAAGCCGAATAACAGCGTGAGCTATTCGCAACCCCTTGGACTCGGCCATTTCCTTAATCCCGTGAGGATGAAGATAGGACTGGACACGTCGTACAGCATACCTGTCAGCTTCACCTCTTGCGAGCACCTCATTGACTATGCTCAACAATTGATGATCCCTCTTGTCAAAAAGAATACCGGCCATAAAGTAATCTCTAAAACAGTTTTAGCCTATCCTGTCGATGCCGGCAGGAGATCTGAATTTAACAAAATTATGCAAGGCAAAAAGGCTGGACTTTCAAATAAACGCTGATAAAAGTCTCAACCTTGATTCGAAAAACAAAAGGACACAAAAAATTGGCTTTAAAAAAGTCTTGTGGCCCAGGCTAACCGTTAAAACGAATAAAGCCTTGGCAACATAGCGCTTTTCCTTAATATTGGTGGGCATCAGGGGGCCGAGACGGATAAAATACTTACCGGTTTTTTTTGTAGATACTCATCAATCCTTCCAGGGTTAAAAATTCTTCAACATGATCTATTGTCTCGGATGCTTCGCAGATCAGTGGGGCAAGGCCGCCGGTGGCTATAACAACCAAGTCCTCCCCTGATTCCTTCTTCATCCGCCTGACAATACCGTCCACCAGTCCAGCGTACCCATAAATAATTCCTACGTTCATACTGCTTATAGTGTCTCTGGCTATTACACTTTTTGGCTGGGCAAATATCTCAACCCTGGGAAGTTTTGATGCATTCTGAAAGAGTGCTTCACAGGATATCGCTACTCCCGGGGATATGGCTCCACCCATATAAGCCCCATCACCTGTAATATAATCAAAAGTAGTGGCTGTACCAAAATCCACAACGATAAGAGCCTTCCTATATTTTTCATATGCCCCTACAGCATTCACTATGCGGTCAGCTCCCACCTCTTTAGGATTATCATATCTGATGGGTATTCCCGTTTTTAGACCAGGTCCCACTATCATCGGTTTTATGTCAAAATACCTACGGCAGAATTCCTCCACAGGGTTCAACAGGGGTGGAACCACACAGGAGACGATTGTGTCTTTGACAACCTTGAGATTAATTCCTACATTTGAAAAGAGATTGCCCACCAGTATGCCTAATTCGTCCGCCGTGATGTCTCTCTCACTTCTTATCCTCCAGTGATGAAGAATCCGATCTGCGTCCGTAACCCCCAAAACAGTATTCGTATTACCGATATCCATACAAAACAGCATAATCAATTACTCCATATACAGACAAGAAAGAGGGTTTCAGGTGGCCTTTGAGATTTCTTATTCATCTGGCCCACCGACTACTTTTCCACGTTTTATCGCATCAATGATTTTTACCGTTTCTACTGCTTTTTCTACATGGTGCACCCTGACTATGTTGGCGCCGTTCATGATGCCAGCAGCAACTGCTGCCATTGTTCCTGTGTCCCGCTCATGTGGTTCTTTGTCCAGAATGTGGCCTATAAAGGCCTTATTTGATGGGCCCAGCAAAACAGGGCAGCCAAGTGACCTGAAGCGTGAAAGGTCTCTTATCAGCTTAAGATTATCATCAAAAGTCTTTCCAAAACCTATACCCGGATCCACTGCAATCAAGTCTTTTCTGATTCCAGAATCTAAAGCCCTATTTATGGCCTCCCTGAGAAAATCCATAACCTCAGCGATTAGATCTTCATAAACCGGATTTGACTGCATGTCAGCAGGCGTGCCTTTCATGTGCATGAGAATCACCGGTACGCCTCCCTTGGCTGCGATACCCGCCATTCTCGAATCAAACCGCAGTGCACTGATATCATTGATCATGGAGGCGCCCGCCCGTAAAGCCTCCTGCGCCACTTCCGCCTTACATGTGTCTATGCTCACCGGAATGTCAATTTCTCTAACAAGGGCTTCCACTACAGGTAACACTCGATCCATCTCCTGGCTGCTCGAAATACTGTCTGAAAAAGGTCTCGTTGATTCGCCTCCCACGTCAATAATATCGGCACCCTGTTTGGCCATATCCAGCCCGTGCTCAATAGCCTTTGCCGGCTCAAAAAACTGGCCCCCGTCTGAAAAAGAATCAGGGGTAACATTAAGGACCCCCATTATATGAGTCTTCTGGTCCAGATTCAGAGAATATTTCGACCACTTTAAAAACACAGTGTTCAAAGCCCCTGCCTCTCCTCTTTAGGTCCTCCGGCCTCTTTCTCACCATTCTCCGGCTTAACTGCGCTGCTCATTATATCATTGATGTCTTTACCGTTCAGCGTTTCCTTTTCCAGGAGGGTCCTGGCCATTCTGTGCAATACGTCCAGATTTTCTGAAATGAACCGGCTTGCCTTATCATAGGCATTAGTTACAATAGCCCGAACTTCCTCGTCAATCTTCTGAGCGGTGGATTCGCTGTAATCTCTGTGCTGGGCTATCTCCCTGCCCAAAAAAATCTGTTCATCGCTCTTACCGAAAGTCAATGGTCCCAGTTCCTCGCTCATGCCGTAATCACAGACCATCTTACGTGCTAATTCGGACGCCCTTTCAATATCATTCCCCGCTCCGGTTGTCTGAATTTTAAGGACAATTTCTTCAGCCGCTCTACCGCCCATCAATATTGCAATATTATTCAAAAGGTACTCTTTTGGATATGTATGCCTCTCATCCTCTGGCAGTTGCTGGGTTAAACCCAAGGCTCTTCCCCTTGGAATAATAGTCACCTTATGTATAGGGTCGCTGCCCGGAAGCAGCTTGGCAACCAGCGTATGGCCAGCCTCATGGTAGGCGGTGATCCTTTTTTCTTCATCACTGATAATCATGCTCTTGCGCTCGGAACCCATCAGGACTTTATCCTTGGCGTCTTCGAAATCAGACATCTCGACCCTGTCTTTGTCCCGCCGGGCTGCCATGAGGGCCGCCTCATTAACCATATTTTCTATGTCAGCCCCTGTGAAACCTGGTGTACCACGGGCGAGCACAGTGACATCAACATCATTTGCGACGAGTTTTTTATTGAGGTGGACTTTAAGGATTCCCTCGCGCCCCCTTAAATCAGGAACTGGCACAACCACCTGCCGATCAAACCGGCCGGGTCTCAAAAGTGCAGGATCAAGTACATCAGGCCTGTTTGTCGCAGAGATAAGTATAACGCCCTCGTTGGATTCAAATCCATCCATCTCCACCAAGAGCTGATTAAGAGTCTGTTCCCTTTCATCATGGCCACCACCCAGACCTGCTCCACGGTGCCGTCCCACAGCGTCTATTTCATCAATAAAAACTATACAAGGGGCATGCTTCTTCCCCTGTACAAACAGGTCCCTGACCCTTGAAGCGCCAACTCCCACAAACATTTCAACAAAATCCGACCCGCTTATACTAAAAAAGGGTACTCCCGCCTCTCCGGCAATAGCCCTTGCAAGGAGAGTTTTTCCTGTCCCGGGAGATCCGACCAGAAGCACCCCTTTGGGTATCCTTCCCCCCAGCCGGGTAAATTTTTTGGGATTACGAAGAAATTCTACTATTTCCTCCAACTCCTCCTTGGCTTCTTCGATTCCGGCTACATCTTCAAAGGTAACCTTTTCCTGAGAATCTGACATGAGCCTGGCACGACTTTTACCAAAAGAGAGAGCCTTTCCTCCTCCTGTTTGCATCTGCCGCATAAAAAATATCCAGACTCCGATTAACAATAACATGGGGACCCAGGAAAGAAACACCTGGAACCAGGAGGAGTCATCTTCCGGCTTTGCTGAAATTTTAACACCTTTACTCCTCAGCAGTGTTATAAGCTCAGGGTCTTTCGGAGCGAAAGTTCTAAAAGGGCCTTGAGCTGACATTCCAGTTATTTTATCGCCCTGAATGGTCGCCTGTACAACGCTGCCGGATTCTACCATGTTGAGGAAATCGCTGTAGCCGACGGACATACTTCCTCTGTTAGGTTGCTTGAACATTTGAAAAAGCATGACCATTAGCAGACTTATCACCAGCCATAGAGCAAGATTTTTATAAAAAGGGTTCAATTTAATTTATCCTCCATAACATTTACTCATAATAGACAATTAAGGACAGTCCGTCCGGGAATGTAGCACCGCTTAACGCGCCCGCCTTTTTCGAAACCGCATTAAATGAGAAAACCCCGGATGCAGGTTTTCCATATTAAAGAAGGCAATTTTTTATTAAAAAACATAATTTAATATTATATGTACATTTTTCCAAAATTCTATAAAAATTTATTTTTGAAGTTTCTGTTTCGACTTTTGTCTCTTTTATTTTTATCTTGACTTGAGTAGCCACAGCGCTATCAAAATGGTATTTAAGAGTGATGTGAAAGTAGTACAGCACCGTGAGGAACGCTACAAAAATTTACTTTCTAAAATATATAAACGCACAAGTAGGAGACCCCCGTGAACCAGGACACAATTTTTACTCCCGAGGACACGATTCAGATAATTGATCACGGCCTCAGTGTGGCAGAGGTTAAAAGACATCTTGAACTTTTCAAAAAAAATCAGGCCTATCAGGAATTACTCAGGCCCTGTAAAGCCGGAGACGGAATAAAACTGATAGACCCCGACAGGGCTCAAACACTGATTGACACTTATGAAATTGAAGTTCTAAAAGGCCGGTGTATAAAATTCGTTCCTGCCTCAGGCGCAGCTTCCAGAATGTTCCGCACGCTTCTAAAACAGCTTAATTCAAATAGTGAAATCACTGAAGGCTCAAACAATCCACTTCCTAAAACTAAAGAAGGAAAGGAATTCCTCCAGTTCATAAATAATATAAAACATTTTGCGTTTTTCAAAGACCTCAAGGATGCAATGGCAGACAACGGCCTTAATATCGAAGAATTACTGGATAATAACCGCTTCACTGAAATCCTCTCATTTCTTCTGAATAATAAGGGCCTCGACTATGCAAGCCTGCCCAAAGGACTTATCAAGTTCCATAAATATTCAGATGGGGCCCGTACCGCCTTTGAAGAACATCTGGTGGAAGCCGTGTCCTATGTGACTGACAAGGACCGCAAATGCAGAATTCACTTCACTGTCCTGCCAGAGCAACAGGAAAAATTCCGGAAAGCCCTTGAGCAGGTGAAAAAAACCTATGAAAATAAATACAATGTGCTGTTACATGTAGACTTTTCCCTGCAAAAAAAATCAACAGACACCCTGGCCGTAAACCTGGACAACGCTCCCTTCCGGGATGACTCAGGACGCTTGGTATTTCGTCCTGGAGGTCATGGGTCTCTATTGGAAAATCTGAAAGAACTCCAGGGAGACATAATATTCCTGAAAAATATAGATAATGTAGTACCAGACAGGCTAAAGCCTGATACTTCCCGATGGAAAAAAATCCTGGGGGGACAACTGGTGGCGATACAGGATACTTTATTCAATTATCTGGAACGCCTGTCGTCTGAAGCTCCTGACCCTGTTTTCCTGGATAAGGTCTTGGACTTCACCGAAAATGAACTTTCAATAGATTCTACGGTTTCACTTAAACATGCGCCCCCTGAACAAAGAAGATCTTTCCTGCTTGAAAGGCTAAACCGGCCCATACGTGTCTGTGGCATGGTAAAAAATCAAGGGGAACCGGGAGGCGGGCCCTTCTGGATAAGGGATAAAAGTGGTGAGAGCAGCATTCAAATCATTGAAAAGGCCCAGATTGATCCCGGGTCCGAAGAACAGCAGGCTATCCTGTCCGCATCCACCCACTTCAATCCTGTGGATATTGTATGTGGAGTGAAAAATTTCAAAGGAATTCCTTTTGACCTCAGTAAATATACAGACGAGGACGCAGTTTTTATTTCAAGAAAGTCCCTACAGGGAAAAGACCTTAAAGCGCTTGAACGCCCAGGCTTATGGAACGGGGCTATGGCCGGCTGGATAACTATTTTTGTAGAAGTCCCCTCCAGTACATTTAACCCTGTCAAAACCGTGAATGACCTGCTCCGTGAAGGTCATAGGCCTGCTTAATCTTTCTGGAAACACAGGTGAGGATTCATATTAATTCCGCGAAATCAGTTTGTAACACAAATCTACAGGACTTTTGCGGTACTACTGTTTCGCAGGCCAGCTCAACTTGACAGTCTACATGAAAGTTAAAGCTATATGATGACAAAACAGTCAGAAAAAAAGAGGGATACCGATATCACACCTGGGGGAACCCTGGGAACTTTTTCAGGGGTGTTCACGCCGAGCATATTGACCATACTGGGTATAATCCTCTTTATGAGACTGGGCTATGTTGTAGGAAACACCGGCCTGGGTAGATGCCTGATCATAATTGGGCTTGCAAACGCTATTTCGATACTGACGAGTATTTCTCTGTCCGCTATTGCTACTAATCTCAGGGTAAAAGGGGGTGGAGATTATTATCTTATTTCACGTACCCTTGGAGTTGAGTTTGGCGGAGCTATCGGAATCGTCCTCTTCCTGGCCCAATCCGTTTCTATTGCATTTTACTGTATTGGTTTTGGCGAGGCACTATCCACTCTCCTGCCATGGGCGGGGAAAAATCTTCCCCAGATTATAGCGGCCATTGCCGTATTGTTTCTTTTTATATTTGCCTGGATGGGAACAGATTGGGCCACTCGATTTCAGTATGTGGTTATGACTGTCATTGCTGCGGCTCTTATCTCATTTTTCATTGGCGGACTCACAAATTGGGATAGCGACACTATAACCCAAAACTGGAAATCACCTGAAGGAGGTGCCGGCTTCTGGTTTGTATTCGCCATATTTTTCCCTGCCGTTACAGGCTTTACACAGGGGGTAAGCATGTCCGGAGACCTTGAGGATGCGGGCAAGAGCCTTCCTGTTGGAACCTTTCTGGCTGTTGGTGTCTCTATTATCATCTACTTCGGGGCCGCAATAATTTTTGCCGCGACATTGCCCGCAGAAACCTTAGCCTCCGATTATACATCCATGCAGCGAGTGGCGGCCCTCGGTTTTCTGATACCTGTCGGGGCTGTAGCAGCTACTCTCTCATCCGCCATGGCGTCTTTTATGGGAGCCCCGAGAATACTCCAGTCTATGGCAGGTGACCGCATATTTCCCTTTCTTCTATCATTTGCCAAGGGCTATGGGCCAACCGGGAATCCGCGGAGGGGAGTATTGTTATCTGCCTGTATTGCATTCGTCACTATCGGCCTGGGAAAGCTTAACATCATCGCCCCCCTGGTTTCCATGTTCTTTATGATTTCTTACGGTCTTCTCAATTATGCCACCTTTTATGAGGCTAGAACCGCCAGTCCATCATTTAGGCCTACCTTTAAATGGTTTGACTCCAGGCTCAGTCTCTTGGGCTTTCTGGCTTGCCTGGGCGCAATGCTGGCCATCAACCTTCCCGCGGGCGCTGTAGCAATTGCCATACTTTTCGGCATTCACCAATATCTAAAAAGAACCGCAGGACCGGCCCGCTGGGCTGACAGTCGTCGATCTTACTACCTTCAGCGGGTCAGGGAAAATCTGCTTTTAGCGTCTGCGGAGCCTGAACATCCTAGAGATTGGCGTCCCCAGATCCTTGCATTCTCAAATGATTCCCGTCGACGTGGACAGCTTCTGAAATTTGCTTCCTGGCTGGAAGGAGGAAGCGGCGTTACTACAGCAGTAAGAATCCTGGAGGGTGAAGGTCTAAAAATGCTGAGACTCAAAGAGGAGGCCGAAAACCAACTGAAGCACGATATAGAAGAGCACGGATTGAAGGCATTCCCTCTTGTTGTAGTAGCCCCAAAACTCCATTTAGGTGTTCAAGTTCTTGTGCAGGGATTTGGGGTCGGCCCATTGAAAGTCAACACTATTTTACTTAACTGGCTCGATGAACTCCCTAAAGGGATTCTCGGACTAGGCGAGGTACGTTACGGACAAAACCTGAGAGCTGCATTCCGGTTTGGATGCAGCATCGTAATTCTGGACGCAACTGACGATGAATGGACAATGCTGGAAGAACGACCATCCCGGGACCGTATCATTGATGTCTGGTGGTGGGATGATTCGACCAGCCATTTGATGCTTCTATTTGCGTATCTCATGACCCGAAGTCATTCCTGGGAAGGTGCGAAAATTCGAGTTCTCACACCGGTCGCAGAAAGTGATACAGGCCCGCTGGACACTCTGGAAAATCTGAAAAAAACATTGTTGGATGTACGTATTGAAGCAGAACCAGTAGTTGTTAAGAATATCAACGAGGAAAATATTGTAAAGACCTCAGAAGAAGCTGATATGGTCTTCTTTCCTTTTCGTATCAAAAAAAATCAAGTGACAGGCATTACTGATGTTAGAATTGAGAGTTTGTTATCCAGACTTCCCATAATCGCTCTGGTCCAGGCAGCTAAGGATATCGAACTGGATGCAGAACCAGAAGAGGGTACAGCTGGGGAAATTGCCGCGGCTCTTGACTCTCTCGCTGATGCAGAAAAAAAGGCCAAGGAAATGGAAAAGAAAGCGGAAAGTGCCGAAAAGGAAGCTGAGCAAAAACTGCAAGAGGTTGAATCCTGCATGGCCTCGGGTTCACACGATGAATTGATGCTAAAAATTCAGGCTGCTTCAGACGCCAAACAAAGGGCCCTGAAGGAGGCTCGCAGGGCGGCAAAAGCCTGGGCAAAAGCAGAGAATGCGGCCACGGAAGCTGAAAAACTTGGCGCCAATATTCCGCAGAAAAATAATGAGGTCAAACAGGATCCCCGCGGTAATGAGGAGAAGGAAACCGAATAACCCTATTTCGATCAAGAGCTTGAAACAATTAAACCCTTATCCCTGAATAACAAGAAGAACAGTATAAGCGCAATAGATGATAACAAAAACAATCCCCTCCGCCCTCCCCACGGACTTTTTTCCCCCTGTAAACATGGAGAAAAAAAGAAGCAAGCTGGCCATTATCACCATACCGATATCTATATTATTGGTCTCTTTGAACGGTAATGGTTTGATGATTGAACTTATACTAAGGACAAAAAAAATATTAAAAATATTTGAGCCTACCACATTGCCCACGGCTATCTCCACGTTTCTCCTGTAGGCGGCCACTACCGAGGTGGCCAGTTCCGGCAAAGATGTTCCAACTGCAACAATTGTCAGCCCTACCAGAGACTCACTCAGCCCCAGATTGAGGGCCATATGCACAGCACCATCAACAATCCATTTTCCGCCCAGGCCCAAGCCGGCAAACCCAGAGACAACAAGCAAATACGATTTTAGAAGGCCTTGTTCTTTTACAGGCATGTACTCCTGCATGCCTTCTATGCTTTTTGCAATGTTGAAGGAATAATAGAGAAAAATAATAAAAAACGAGAGCAACACTAATCCGTCGATCCTTGTCAGGGCCGAGGAATCGCTGTAATCAATCAGCCGGTCATTTGCCAGAATACCCAGTACCACAGCAGCCAGAAGGCTGAAAGGGATCTCTCTCCAGACGGTTCCCTTTGTTACCGTCAGGGGGTAGATAATTGAGGATACGCCTAGGATAAGGAATATATTGGAAATGTTGCTGCCCAGAATATTACCAATTCCTATTTGCGTGTTTCCTTTTAGACTGGCGATAATATTGACGAAAAATTCAGGCGTTGATGTTCCGAAGGCCACAACTGTTAATCCAACAACCAGGTCAGAAACCTTTAATCGACTGGCAATACCTGTTGCCCCTTCCACCAAAAAATCCGCACCCTTGATGAGGAGTATCAACCCGATGAAAAAGGTTATGTAAAAAAACAATTAAATCTCCAGCTAGTATCCTGGGTAAATAGAGATGAAATTTATACTTTTTAAAAATTTATCACCTTGTCAGGGCCCAAAAATAAACCTCACATTATTCAGAGTTCCGTAACAGTTAAAGCAAAAATCTTGATTACTTGGATCATTACACCAACGCCCGTCTACTAAAAACTTGTATTCGTATCTTCCTGGAGGGACCATAATGCTCTTTCTCCAGACAGCCGATTCATCCTTTTTCATAGGATGTCTCGCCCGATCCCAGTTATTAAAATCTCCCAGAAGAAAAACCTCCTCAGCCTCAGGAACATTTATAGAGAAGGTGACACGTTTCATTTTCCCTTTGGATTTTTTTCCTGTCATCGATAACCTCCTCTTTTCTGGCTCGTAATTAGAACCTACAAATTGTAAACAAGGAAACCGAAACAAAAACAAAGAGGCCGCGGCCATTGACTCTGGTGGATTGAGTTATGCTCAAAAGTTGTGTAGAGTTAAGGGATCTTGATATCCTCCAGTATAGTGCTCGATTCTTATCTTAGAGGAATAATGGGGGTATTTTGCATAATCAAAAAAAAGTATAAATTTAATTGCTAAATTATAGATTAATAGAATTCAGAAAGCCATACTTATTTATTGATAATTGTCTGATGGATATTTAAAGGCTGGGATCAATAAACTGGCCTCTAAAGGTATATAAACAATGAACTATTCAGCCTGTAGCATGGAGTCACGGAGCCTCATATGAAAACAGAGGAGACCGCCTTTACACATGTCGAAGGAAACGACGGGAAATATTCCTATTTATTCGTTATTGTGACGGCACTGTTTGTAACATGTCTGATTACGGCAAATATCATTTCGGTTAAGCTGATCGAGGTTCTGGGCCTTGTTCTTCCGGCAGGAATTATAATATTCCCCTTGAGCTATATAGCCGGTGACGTGCTCACAGAAGTCTATGGATACAGACGTGCGAGGAGAGTAATCTGGCTGGGATTCTTCTGTAATCTTATAGCAGTACTGGCGATCTGGGGCGGCAAGGCCATACCCTCCGCCCCATTGTGGAAGGGTCAGGCTGCATATGAACAGATTCTGGGGTACACGCCCCGACTGCTGGCAGCCTCATTCCTCGCCTATCTTTGCGGGGAGTTCTTTAATTCTTACGTTATGGCCAAAATGAAAATCATGACCAGGGGCCGGTGGTTGTGGATGAGGACCATATCATCCACTCTAGTGGGGCAGGGCCTCGATTCCGCCGTCTTTATTACCTTAGCCTTCTTTGGCATTTTGCCCGCGAAGGTCCTGTTATTCAGCATCATAACCCAGTGGCTGGTCAAATCACTCTATGAAGCAGCTGTAACACCGGTCACCTACAAGGTTACTAATTTTCTTAAAGAACGTGAAGGTCTGGACATATATGACTATCACACCCGCTTCAATCCTTTATATCTAAAGGAATAAATTTCAATGTCGCAAAAGTCAGGGGTACTAAAGGTATAAAGGCTCGCAGCAGGTATGTATCTTTATCAGTCTTTATCCGGATACCTGGAGGCAATGGATTTAAGGACATCAAGGCAGGAAAAAAAGGCTTCTATCATCTCCGGGTCAAAATGGGTACCGGAGCTGGACTTCATCTCTTCAAGGATACGATCTTCTTTCCACGGTTCCTTATAGCTGCGTCTGGAGCAGAGAGCATCGTAAACATCGGCAACGGCTACGATCCTTCCGAAAAGAGGAATTTCTTCCCCTTTCTTCGGCCGGGGCCGTCCATTAGCAGCTGCAAGCCCGGGCAGAGCGCTTTCGGTTCTTGGATCGATATAGCCGGGATACCCTGTTCCGTCCCATTTTTCGTGATGATTCAAGGCTACCTCGGCAGCGATAAGGTCGAACTCCGAACTCATATCTCCAAAAAGTTTTGCGCCCAGATATGTATGCATTTTTATTATCTCATATTCCTCTTCTGTCAGACGCGCAGGTTTTTTGAGTATCAGATCACTGATAGCAACTTTACCCACGTCATGAAGCATAGCCGCCATCCTCAATATATCTCTGTTTTTTTCCACGTCAGACAAGGGAATACCGAACTTCCTGGCCCAGGATTCATATATTTCAACGGAATAGGATGCAACTCTGTTGACATGCGCTCCTGTCTCTTTTGGGTCCCTGAGTTCGGCCATGCTTATCATACGCATAAGTATATTTCTGGTCATCTGTGCGCGTTCCAGAGCAAGACCCGCAGTTGTAGCAAAATATTTTATCAGGGATTCATCGGATTGTTTAAAAGGAACAATATTTCCTTTTTCGTCCTGTCCGTTGATTACCTGCATAACCCCCAGAACCTCGCCCCTCTGATTTGTCATAGGCACCGTAATCATGGATCTGGTCCTGTATTTGGAAATGCTGTCAAAATTAGAATCAAAGGAATAAGGTTCCCCGCCCTTCATCTCGTATACGTCAGGGATGTTCACGACCATCCTGTTTTTTGCCACGTATCCTGAAATAGACTGGTTATTTATGGGAACAAAAAAGGTGTTGTAAATCAGCTTTTTCTGAGACCCGAGCCTCCTCCGCAATGTATCATTCTGGGTGTAGCTGAATTTCAGTCTGTCTCCCTCTTTCAGATAAATTGAACCGGCATCCGCACTAAAAAACTTTCGCACATGTGATAATATCCTCTCGAGGAGGATATCAAGATCTTTTACCTCATTAATATCCAGGCTTATTTGGCTGATCAAATCAGTCTTTTCTTTTTCCATAGCTTCTCTGAGGACCCCTGATTCAGACTTAAATGTAAATCGAGCGCGAGAATTAAGGTTCACTGGATCAGGCTTTTCTGATAAAGTAAGTCGTCTGCAAAAAAGGCTATACCATAAATGGAATCCACGGACAAGTTTGCAAACCTCCTTGTTGTTCTCTGTTCACTAAAAAGGTTAAAGCAGGTAATCTGATGAGAAAATAGATAAACGATGGATATGCGGGGAGTATATTGAGTCAGCAGGCTACTGGATTTGCTGATATTATTCTTGACGAAAACTTTGATTCTCTGGTAAGGGTCCGCTATGAATCTACTCGATACCGCGATAATCATAGGGTTGTCCTTCCTTATCGTGCGAGGCATATTCCGGGGTTTTTTTCGGGAAATAGGGTCCCTGGCAGGTCTGATATTGGGAATCTGGCTCGCAAACGTGTACCAGCCGAAGATGACCGAATACCTTAAGTCTTATCTTCCTTCTCTTGGCCTGTTACCTCTTATAAGTTTTGCGTTGATATTCATTATTGTTCTTGTTTTGTGCAATTTCGCCGGGTGGGGCCTGAAGATTATGGTATCAAAGGCTTTTCTTGGTTGGGCGGACAGGGCACTGGGAGCGGCCTTGGCCGTTCTGAAAGGTCTCATTGCAATCTATCTTGTAATTGTACTGCTCACTTTTTTCGTTCCCTCGAAAACACCTCTTATAGCTAAATCACGACTCGCGCCTATCGTCATCACCTCCTACCAGTCGATGGTCAGCCTGATATCCCCGGATTCTTATCTGAACTGGAAACAAAAATTATTCGGAGGTCAAAAGATGGATGACAAAGCTGCTACAGAAAATCTAAAGGGCACTGGCAAAAAAGATGGATCAAACTAGATTAACAGAAGCCATAAAGGCACTTGTTCAACTTGTAGATAGACTGAGAGGCCCGGGAGGATGCCCCTGGGATGCAAAACAGACGGATTCCAGCATAAAGGTATATCTAATTGAAGAGGCTTACGAAGTTCTGGATGCTCTGGAAAAATCCATTCCCGAAGAAGTATGCATGGAACTCGGCGATCTGCTTTTTCATGTAGTATTTCTTGCCAGGCTGGCCGAGGAGAGAAATGAATTTGATTTTGTCGAAGTCATTGAAAAAATAACAGAAAAGATGGTACGGCGACACCCTCATGTATTCGGTAACGCCAGGGTAGACAATGTTGAAGAAGTAGCATACAACTGGGCCAGAATAAAAAGGAACGAAAAAAATTCGCCTGAAGAAATATCTTCTGTGCTTAAAAATGTCCCTGGCAATCTGCCTGCCCTTTTAAGGGCTCATAGGTTGAGCGAGAGGGCTTCCAAGGTAGGCTTTGACTGGGTGGACGCTAAGAGTGTATGGAAAAAGGTCTGTGAAGAAATGTCAGAGCTTGAGTCCGCTCTTATTCGAGAGGACAGGATAGAAATCGCCGAGGAAATAGGGGATCTGATGTTCAGTATCGTAAATTTTGCGCGGCACTGGGGTCTGAACGCTGAAGACCAGTTGAGAATAACCAATAACAAATTTATACAGCGTTTTAAAAAGATGGAATCAGAGTTAAAGGGTTCGGGAATAGAGCTTGAAGACGCTACAGTGGAGCAGATGGACCAGGCCTGGGAAAAAATAAAAAATCAGGTGGTTTAATTCGGTTTGGCCCGAAAAAAGATAACTCGAGTTTTTCGGACGGCGGTAAGATGGATAATCGGCTTTATCATCTTTTTCCTGGCCGTAACCCTGATACAAGTATATTCTTTAAAATATATAAATCCGCGGTTCACCGTTATGACCGCCTGGGAGTGGGTGCAAGCATCCAAAAGTGCAGAAAAAGGCTTGTCTGGTAATATCTGGCTGAAGCTGGAAGAAATCTCCCCCAACCTCAGGAGAGCAGTCCTGGCCGGCGAAGATCAGCGATTCCTTTCCCACCACGGATTTGATTTGCATGAGATGAACAAGGCCATCAGGAATCTGGCACTGAAAAAGGGATTTCGGGGAGCCAGTACCATTACAATGCAAGTGGCCAGGACGGTGTTTCTCTGGCCTGACAGGACCTGGCTTCGAAAAATAGCTGAGGCTTATTATACTCTACTCATTGAAATATGCTGGAGCAAAGAAAGAATCCTGGAGATTTATTTAAATACAGTGGATTGGGGCACAGGCATTACGGGAGCTGAAGAGGCCTCAAAAATATACTTTAAGACATCCGCCTCTAGTATTACCTCCTCCCAGGCGGCACTACTAGTCGCCATACTTCCCAACCCGCACAAGAACTCTCCAAACCATCCTGGACCTCAAATACTTAAGAGGCAAAAGAGAATCCTCAAAGATATGAGAAAGATGCCTTTATTATCCTGACGTTATGATATCGAAATTTATAAATAAGATAATGGGCATAAGCCTGAAATGGAAACTTTTGATACCCTTCCTTTTTTTCTCTCTTGTGGGGACAACAACACTTGTTTTTATTGGATTTAATTCACAGCAATCAATTATAAAAAAGGAAGAGAGAAAGGAAATTCTCAAGCAATACAGCATCTTTCTGACTCAGATAACCAATAAGCAAACGCAAGCACTTTCCATGGCATTGCTAATCGCCGAGGACCGCGAAACCAAAAATCTCCTAGCGAAATGTGATCGTCAGGGCCTCGTTGAATTGCTTGCTCCCCTTTACAGTCGTCTGAAAAAGGACCTGGGAATTGTACAGTTTCACATCCATGTTCCTCCTGGTAAATCTTTCCTCAGAATCCATCTCCCAACTCTTCACGGCGAAATGATTTCTTATAGGAATACGATTATTGAGGTTATGAAAACCGGAACAGGGGTCGCTGGCCTTGAATGGGGACTAACAGGCCTGGGCATTAGGGGAATAGCTCCGGTTTTTAATGAAAACGCACTGGTGGGAAGCATTGAAATCGGCTTTCCATTCGGTAGGCCCTTTTTGAACAACCTGAAGGAATCGTGGGGGATGGACCTGGCCGTATATGAAAAGAAAGGGCCAGGGATGTATATCCCTCTTGCCTCAACCCTGGCAAGCCAAAAAAGCTTTTTCCTTCCTGATTACAGGGCTGACAAGATAGGGGACGATCCGGCAATTTTTATTGCACCTGAAAAATACCCCAACAAGTCCATACTGATCGGACCGATTAAAGATTACAGGGGAGACGTGGTAGCCTTGGTGGAACTGACCTCAGACCGGTCAGTAATCCTGAACAGGCTGACTAAAAACAAAAATCTCATGCTGTTTGTTGGACTGGCCGGTCTTTTTGTTTCGTTTGTGTTGATCTGGATCGTGATATCCTTATTTATAAGACCTATAAAAGAAATCGTGGATGAAGCCCAGCAGATAGCGCATGGAGAAAGAGAAATTCATCTTGATAAAAGACCTGATGATGAAATTGGGGAACTAGCCCGTTCACTTAATGCAATGCTTGATTCCCTGAATGAAAAGCGGATGCAACTGGAAAACTATGCCCGGACACTGGAAACAAGGGTCAGGGAAAGAACTGCAGATCTGGTGGATTCGGAGGAAAAATACAGGTCTCTGGTAGACAACCTGCCACTGATTGTCTACAGGCTGCTGCCTGACGGTACAACCGAATTTATAAATCCTTATTTTACTAGCACATTAGGTTATACTGCCGAGGAAGCAGTGGGTAACAAAAATTTTTGGTTTAACAACATTTGGAACTCAGAAAACACCGTGAAAGACATTTCACATGGGGATCAGGATATTACAAAAGAACAGAGGATAGAAAGAGTTGTGAGGGCTAAAGACGGCCAGCTCTTCACTTTTATGGACCACGCCATACCCAGAAAGGATGACTATGGAAACATAAAATGGGTTGACGGTATCATGCTGGATATTACCGAGCTAAAAACGCTTCAGGAAAGGGCTATCAGGTCTGAAGAGATAAGAACCCTAAATGAGATTTCAGCAAGATTCGCTCATGAACTAAGGAACCCGCTGGTGATAGCGGGGGGGTTCGCACGCAGGCTCAAAAACTCCTTAACTGAGGATGACCGCAAATCTGAATTCGCCCAAATAATTGTTGAAGAAGTTGCCAGGCTGGAAGACATCGTCCAGAAAATGCTTGTATCCATTGAACCTATTTATCTGTGCATAGATGAGCTTAACATTAACGATCTCCTCCAATCCTGGATAATCCAGCTGGCCGATAAGTTAAAATCAAAAGAAATAAATTTGGTAAAATCGATGCCTCAGTCAGCCTTGAATATCCATGGCGACCCCACCCTGCTGAATAGGGCTTTCGAAAGTCTTCTGAGGCAGTCTATTCTTACGATACCTAAAGGGGAGAAATTGTTTCTCTCTCTAACGAAGGAACATAATCACATTGAAATAGTAATCAGGCACAGAATACAAGGTCTGGCAAACGAGGATCTTCAACAGTTTTTTTTCCCTCGGTTCACGAGCAAATCAGAACCTGCCTTCCAGGATCTTCCCCTTTCAAAAATTATTATCCATCGCCATGGTGGGAAAATTGATGTATTCCGCGAAAATGGGGATTATATTGTCCTGCGGATCGAGTTGCCTTTTAAGCCTGTTTTTGATCGATAGGGTACTGAAAAAGCACAAACTAATAGCTTACGAGGGGATCGAAAGGGCAATGGGCGCCTTCTCCGGGGAAAAAGGCAAAGGTTTCTGGTTGATAGGGGAATTGATATAATCAAGGTATTCCTTGCATTGGTTCTTGTATTCGCATCTTTCCTCACATATACGGACACTTAATCGTGGAGAATTTCTTTTCCTGTGGCAGACAATATAATCACTCATTAAAACCTCCGAACTAAATATGTTTAATTAAATTTAATTACGTTCTTTTATAACATTAATATTATTAGTTGTCAATAAATTATTAAAATATTCTGGAGACTCAAATGGTCAGGTTTTTTCTTTTGAACGTATTCATAGCAATCCACACAATCTTCTTTTGTCTGTTAGCCATACTTTATGGCTTTTTTGACAAAAATGGGAAAATAATTCATTTTTACGTCGCCGCACCATGGGCGAAAATAATTCTTCGTGTTTGCGGGATCAAGGTCAGGACAAAGGGTCTCGAAAAGGTGGAACCGAATTTACCCAGGATCTATATGATAAACCATCAGAGTTATTTTGACATCCTTGCCACCTTAGCGTGCCTGCCTGTTGATTTCAAATTCATTATGAAGAAAGAATTAATGAAAATACCATTCCTTGGCATGGCAATGAAAAGAGCAGGTTATATCGGAATAGAGAGGGAAGATCCCCGAAAAGCGGTCCGGAGCATGAATGAAGCCGCTGCCAAGATAAAAAAAGGAGTGTCTGTAGTCATATACCCTGAGGGTACCAGGAGTGTCGATGGAAAACTTCAGGAATTCAAGAGAGGGGGCTTTAACCTTGCACTCAAATCCGAATGCGACATAGTACCAGTTACAATAAACAACAGCTACCTTATTGTCCCCAAGGGCAGCCTTAAGATCAATAAAGGGTCTTTTGACTTTCATATCGGCAACCCTATACCGGTCAAAAATTATTCAAGGAAAAATATAAGGCAATTGATGGACAGGGTGAAGGAAGCTATGCAGGCCCAAATGAATGAGGATAACATTTACGGAAAAGGCAACGAAAATCTCACCGGAAACCAGCTTAACGCCAGGGGGTAGTCTTTTGGAAATATCAGGCAGATATGGCAATGGACAATTCAGCAGTTTTGTAGTAGTAGTAGCACTTTCTACACTACTCCTCACGTGGGCGGACCCCTTCCGCAGCGAAGCTTACATCATGCCTGCAAAACAGGTTATTAAGCTGATGTCTGATAATTTTTCAGGCATAAGAAGCCTGGTCATCACCCAGGCTACTAATCTCAAAGCAAGGGAGAATCAGGAAACCGAGCTGAAATTCCAGGAAAAGGTGTGGCTCAAATCCCCGGACATTCACCTTAATGAAATCGTTCAGGGCCCGACCTCTCCTGAAAATAATGGGGCTCTATCTACATATAGGAAGGCTATCCGAGACAGAACTTTCCGCTTTATCCTTATGTCTTCTGAAGCTGAGAAAACAACGGAGCTTCTTGTGGGTATGGGTATCAATCTGGATTCTATTGCCCTGGCCCGGCACGATGGAGTTATTGTCTATAAGATAGGGGACGAGGGCCTCGACTCCCCGAAACTCCTGGTTGAAAAAAAAAGGTTTCTCCCTCTTTTCCTGAGTTACAGACCTCCACCGGGGACTTTACAGGGAATGATAACAGTAGAATTTGCTGATTACAGAAAAGTGGAAAACGTATGGTATCCGTTCCAGATCTACTATATAGAAGACCGTGGGGATTTTATTGAAGCGCGCTCTATTGTACTTGAACTAAAACTTAATGTACCGGTTGAACCCCCAACTTTCAGGGAATCTACCCAAATCCCCCGTTAGAAAAAAAACGACAGGAAATAAAAGCGCCTTTCCGTCTGACTCTTTATTCACGACGACATTGCGTCCTTGGAGAAGGAAAATTACACTCTCTGATAGACCAGGTAAAGTCTGAGGTGAGTGAAAATCAATCTAAACGGTTATGAAATTGGAAGACACATTAAAACTGTCATGCCTGAGGGTAGCGGTCAATGTCCCTGTAAAGGGAACATTCCACTATGAAACTCCGCGAAGTTTGGAAGATTGTGCGCGAGTGGGTTGCAGAGTAAAGGTACCTTTCAATAATCGAAAAGTATCAGGCTACATACTGGAAAAAACAGCCCCTGAAAATGGCCGAACTCTCAAGGAGATACTCGATGTGCTTGATACGGAACCACTGTTCACCGAAAAAATGGTCGAACTTTTCCAGTGGATGGCGGACTATTACTCCCATCCCATAGGTAATGTTGTGGAATCTGTGCTTCCTGGCGGGTTGAACATAACCCCTTTCAAAACAGCTTATCTTACTGAAAGAGGAATTGAGACGATAGAGAGACTTCCTGTCAATTCGGAAGAAAGAAAATGCCTCTGCTGGATAAAGAATAATTCCGGCAAAAAGCTTCCATGGCCGGTCCGAAAGATTTACCCTTTTCAGGAAAAGGGATGGATATTAATCAGGGACAAAATAAAGGGAAGACAATCCAGGCCCCTCTTACGCAAATTCGTAAGGCCGGGGAAAGGAGTTGATGTAAACTCTATTTTTAGCCAGATCTCCCCCGGTACAAAAAATGAAGCTGAATTTATGGAAATGCTTTTGGCATCAAATGGGACACTTTTAAGTGAGGTTACTGCAAAATTTTCTAATGGAGCCTACCTGGTAGGAAAATGGATTAAAAAGGGGGTCCTGGAGAGCTACGAGGATAATGTTTACAGAGATCCGGCCGGAAAAATCATCTTTCCTTCCCCCACGCCTGTTAAACTCTATAGACAACAGAAACAAGCTGTTAATTATATTATTAAACTCCTTGATAAAAAGGAGTTTTCCTGCAGTCTGCTCTATGGTGTGACCGGCAGCGGAAAAACAGAGGTCTACTTCAGGGCTATTGAACATCTCTTCCGCTCCGGTAGGCAAGCCATACTAATGGTGCCTGAGATTTCCCTTGCTATTTATATGGAAAGCATATTCAGGTCACGTTTTGGGGACCGGG
Source organism: uncultured Desulfobacteraceae bacterium (assembly GCA_964627015.1). Lineage (GTDB taxonomy): Bacteria > Desulfobacterota > DSM-4660 > Desulfatiglandales > Desulfatiglandaceae > CAZVGY01. Next base: position 38,683 of record CAZVGY010000005.1, on the reverse strand, counting down.
TGGGCATTTATCACAGTGGACTTAGCCAGGGTGAACGTTATGACCAGTGGGTGAGGATGGCAAGGGGCGAGGTGGACCTGGTAATCGGAGCCCGTTCCGCACTTTTTGCGCCTCTACCGTACCTGGGACTGATTATCGTGGATGAAGAACATGACCCCGCCTACAAACAGGACATTAATCCGCGTTATCAGGCCAGAGACACCGCCGTTGTAAGGGCAAAGATTGAAAAAGCACTGGTATTGCTGGGATCCGGCACCCCATCTGTCCAGTCTTTTCAAAACTGTGCTACGGGCCGGTATCAGCTGATCAGTATGCCCGAGAGGGTAGAAAGACGCCCCCTCCCCAAGGTAACTATAGTGGACATGAAAGAATCAGGAAATAATTCCGATAAACAGATGCTAAGTCCTGAACTTACAGAAGCGATTGAATATAACCTTTCAAAAGGTGACCAGACGATCCTGTTCCTAAACCGGCGCGGTTTTCATCGCCTGTATCTCTGCCGGTCCTGTGGACAATCCCTCCGGTGCCCTAACTGCGACGTGGCACTCTCTTTCCACTTAAACGAAAATCACCTCTCCTGCCACTATTGCGGGTTTTATTCCAAAACCCTTTTGAAATGTCCTTCATGCGGTTGTGAAAAATTAAGACCATACGGATTTGGCACTGAAAAGCTGGAACACGAGGTGAAAGAGTTGTTTCCAAGTGCAGTGACAGCACGCATGGATACGGATAGTACCCGTAAAAAGGGAGAAGCCCTTCAAATACTGAAGAGTTTCAGTAACTATGATATAGACATACTTGTCGGCACTCAGATGATAACAAAGGGATACGATTTTCCAAGAGTGACGCTGGTAGGCGTTATTGCTGCAGACCTTTCCCTGGGATTTCCGGATTTCAGGGCCGGAGAACGGACCTTTCAAATTCTAACGCAGGTGGCCGGAAGATCCGGCAGAGGGCACAGGGGGGGGCGAGTAATCATTCAGACCTATAACCCGGATCATTACGCGATTCGCACAGCCACGGAATACGATTATCTTACATTTTTCAATAATGAAAAAAACCTGCGTTCACAACTCTGTTACCCCCCCTTTTCCCATCTTGCATGTTTGAGGCTCCAGGGTAACAGCAAAAATGAAACCATGAAAGCGGCAGGCCGCCTGGCTGGAAAAATTCAGGAAATACTGGCGGAATGGTCTGGAAAAACGGATATCCACATGCTGGGACCTGCAGAGGCCCCTATAGCGAGATTAAAGGGAAAACACCGCTGGCAGATTCTTATCAAAAGCAAAAATTCAGCTCTTCTGATCCACCTCATAAAACAAATTGAAGAAATCTCAGAAAAAGTTCTGAAATCTAGTGGCGTCCAGCTCATCTTGGATGTGGACCCTTATCAGATGATCTGACAAAGGCTGCGGCTAAATACCCTACCACCCGATGCCTATCACCTGTTACATCGCCGGAGTTGGCATATCTGAGAATCCTGGCTTCATCCGCACCTATAGCCGCGGCTGTCAGCATTACACTGATTGCCGGTCCGCCCCCGCATGCCTCACATTTTCCTGACATAAGACTCCCGGCAAGGCCCTCAGGGTCAAGAGCAGCCACATAGTTAATGAACTCTCCGTCGAGTTTCCCTGCCTCAATGTAGGAATGGTAATGGGAAAGATCCGTGCTGGCCACAAACAGTGTGTCTTCTTCATGGCCAAGTAATTCAACCAATGCCTTTGCAAGCACTTTACAGGTAGCAAAATCCTGCCGGCCCATAATAACCGGAACTATTCGGAATGTGCCGAGGACTTCCTGCAAAAAGGGCAGTTGAATCTCCAAGGAGTGTTCCAGGGCGTGGGCCTCCCTTAGCCATTTGAACTCCGGTCCTGCGTCCACCAGTTTTTTCGCTGTCTCTGCGTCAACCGGTACGGTACCAAGAGGGCTTTCGTATCCTGATTGGAGATTTATGGAAATGCCCCTGAAAGACAAATGGTGGCTGGGACCAACAAGTACAACTCTTGTGAAGGTCTTTCCTTTCAAGATTCTGTATGCGCAAGCCGCGACAGCCCCTGAATAACGGTAACCAGCGTGTGGTGCGATGATCCCTTTGACCTCAACATTGGGAAGCTCCGGGCAGTCCTCCGCCAGGTAAGACTGTAAAGTTTCCCTTAATTCATCCGGTTTTGCTGAATACCAGCTGCCAGCCACGACAGGGGAACGGATATCCTCTATACCTTTCCCCTTTTTGTCAGCTCCATGGGAAAAACGGCCAAGGAGTAATAGCGTCAGGCAGCTGACAAAAAAATAATTATAAAAATATTTTCTCATAAATTATATCCACTACTGTATAAAAACATTGTAACCCAAGCTAAATTACTTGCCATATTGTAATCATATGCGTTAAAAATGGGAACGTTTTTCTACCTTTTATATTTTCGCTCTGACCATATATTAATATACGGGATCCTTACGAGATAAAAGGGGAACTATATGCTGTATTTTGAGAAAATTGGCATTGATGTCAGAATAATATTTTTTAGATGCGCGTTTGTCCTTTTCGCCTTTTTTTTTAGTCTGGGGTGTCAGAAACAAGCTGACGCCCTCCCCATGGCTCCGGATTTCTCTCTTAAGAGTCTTTCAGACGACTGGATATCCCTCGAACAACACCGCGGCCATGTGATTATCCTTGATTTTTGGGCGACATGGTGTCCTCCCTGCCGAAAATCCATCCCGGAATTGATAATGCTTCAGAAAAAATACAGAGCCCGGGGCCTAGTTGTCCTGGCAATTTCACTTGATGACCCTGGACAGGTTCCAACCAGCTATCTAGCGGCTTTTAAAGAGAAATTCAAAATAAACTACCAAATAATGCGTTACGATAAAAAGGTCATCGAAGACTACTTCGGGGACAGCCGCATATCTATACCCACCCAGTTCATCATAGATCGCGAAGGAAAAATTATTGATGTAATAGTAGGTTACAACCCCGGAACTATCGAACAATATCTTGATGAGTTATTTAAATGATTATTGATTTTCACACACACCTGTTTCCTCCGCAATTTAGTGGTAACAGGGCTTCATTTTTTGAAGGTGAGCCCGCTTTTGAGGCTATTTATCACTCTCCTCAATCAAAAGTAATAGGGGTGGAGGAGCTTATTGCCAGCATGGATAAGGAAGGGGTGGATAAATCTGTAGTCTTCGGCTTCCCCTGGGAAAAAGCAGAAAATTTCCGCCGGCACAATGATTATATTATTGAGTCAGTTGAAAAATATCCAGACCGCCTCATCGGATTCTGCTGCTTTTCGCCACTTTCATCTGCGGGCCCGGAGGAGGTGAACAGATGTATAAATTCCGGGATCTCAGGCGTAGGAGAGCTTGCTGTCTATGGATCGGGCCTGACCGCTGAGGTGATAGAGGGCCTCAAAGAAGTAATGGCCATATGTTCGAACTTCGATCTGCCTCTTCTACTGCACACCAATGAATCCGTAGGCCATCAGTATGCAGGCAAGGCCCCTATGACCCTTCGCGAGATCTATATGATGATTAAAACATATCCTGCAAACCGGATTGTCCTGGCCCACTGGGGAGGAGGTCTTTTCTTTTACGCACTCATGAAAAAAGAAGTGAAGGAAGCATTGAAAAACGTCTGGTTCGATACTGCTGCATCACCGTTCCTTTATACTCCGGAAATTTACAGAGTGGCGGGAGAAATAATTGGATTTGATAAGATACTTTTCGGCACGGACTACCCGCTTATAAGACCTGAAAGGTATTTAAAAGAAATGGCTTTGGCCGGTCTTTCACCCCAGGATATAGATAAGGTGAAAGGCCTGAATGCGGCCAGGCTCCTTCGCCTCACCGATTGAGGCGGTCTCGAATAACATCACTTTGCTATTTACCCGATAAAACTGCTGTCTGCGGCTATACTCAAATGCCCCCGCCACGGTTTAATGCCGTTATCTTTTATCCAGTCTCTTCCCTGCGTTCACAAGCCGCTCATGTCTTATCATAATAGCTGAATTTCATCGTAAAAGTCCCCCTTCCCTGGGAAACCGATCTAAGAGAAGTAGAATATCCGAACATCTTTGAAAGGGGAACCCTGGCCGTAAGAACCTGTAAGGGGCCTCTTATGGCAATCTGTTCGATTTTACCGTGACGGCTGTTCAAATCGCTTATGACCTCCCCTGTAAACTCTTCCGGAACCAGGATCTCTGTTTCCATGATCGGTTCGAGAAGAATACAGTCCGCCTCCCGACAGGCATTTTTAAAAGCCATATTTGCCGCCACCCTGAAAGCCATCTCTGCGGTAAAATTTTCCTTAATATGGACATCCAATAGAGTTGTCTGGACATCAATAACAGGAGAGCCCATCAAAATACCACCGACCTCAGCCTCGGAGACCCCTTGCATTATAGCCTTTAGAAACTCCTCTGTGAGATCGGAGAATTCGCATTTATCAACAAATCGATTACCTGATCCCCTGGGTAAAGGTGAAACCTCCAGGATAACACCGGCAAAATGCTGCTGCCCGGCAAGCTCGCGCTGGAAAATCTCCTCATGTTTCACGGTCTTCGTTACAGTCTCCCTGTAGACAACCTGTGGCTTTCCCTGATTGGTCTCTACTGAAAACTCTCTTTTAAGCCGCCTCACTATGATCTCGAGGTGCAGTTCCCCCATTCCTGATATAATGGTCTGGCCTGTTTCCTCATCAATCTTGAACTTGAAAGTGGGATCTTCCTCGGCTAATTTATCTAGCGAGCTAAAAAGCTTATCCTGATCCTCTACCTTTTTCGGTTCTACCGCTGTACTAATTACAGGCTCGTTAAACCGAATCCGCTCAAGCAAAATAGGCCTCTCTTCAGAGCATAGCGTATCACCCGTGGTCGTCAATTTCAGTCCCATGGCGGCCACTATATCGCCAGGCACAGCTCTCGATATACGTTCCCGCTTGTTTGAATGCATCTTCAAAAGCCCGGCGACTTTTTCCTTGGTCCCTTTTCCTGGGTTGTAAACCATGTCGCCTGAAGAGACCGACCCAGAGTAAACCCTGATGTAGGTCATCTTCCTGCCCTGGTCCATCATAACCTTGAAGGCAAGGGCGCTGAACGGACCCTTCTCCTCTGGGGGACGTGTTTCTTCTTTTCCTGATGACGGGCTGTGCCCCATAACGGGTGGAACATCTAACGGCGACGGCAGAAAATCTACAATCCCATCCAGAAGAGGCTGAATTCCTTTGTTTTTCAATGCTGAGCCGCAAAATACCGGAACAAGTTCCAGTTTTACTGCAGACTTCCTTATCGCCTGTCTCAGTTCCCGGGCTTCTATCTCTTCCTCCGCGAGATATTTCTCCATTATTATATCATCCCTGTCAGCAAGGGTCTCCAGCATGACATCCCTGTAGCGGGACGCTTCTTCCATCATTTCGTCCGGTATAGGCTCCTCTCTGAACACCATCCCAAGAGTTTCCTCTTCCCATAAAATACCCTTCATTGTTATAAGGTCTATTACCCCCTTATAGCTCTCCTGAATTCCCCAAGGCAATTGTAACACAAGAGGTGCCGCCCTTAGACGGTCCCGAATCATATCTACCGCTCTGAAAAAATCGGCACCGACACGGTCCAGTTTGTTTATAAAAGCTATTTTGGGGACCTTGTACCGGTCTGCCTGATGCCAAACTGTCTCTGATTGAGGCTCTACTCCGCCTACCGCACAAAACACTCCGATAGCTCCATCCAGGACCCTTAGAGAACGCTCCACTTCAATCGTAAAGTCTACATGACCGGGAGTATCTATGATATTTATAGTCTGCCCCTTCCATTCACATGAAGTAACGGCAGAAGTAATGGTTATCCCTCTCTCCCGTTCCTCCTCCATCCAGTCCATGGTGGCCTCTCCGTCGTGCACCTCTCCCATTCTGTGAACTCGACCCGAATAAAAAAGAATTCGCTCGGTCACAGTGGTCTTGCCCGCATCAATATGCGCGATAATTCCTATATTGCGTGTCTTTGTGAGCTTCTGTGATGGTGACATAAATCAGAGTCTCTTTCAGTGGCCCGGAACTGGATAAAAATTATGAAACCGGATTTTCTTTATGACGTTGTCAGCTTTCTATGTGCTAACAAAAAACCAAGGCGCCAGCTTTTCCGCATTCGCCCTAAAACCCAAACGCAATACGAACCCTGGAAAACCTTCAAGTCAGGAGTTACACTTCGTTGACACGAAGGCTAAATTTAAGTTATGTTCTCAGCCCTGTCAAGGCAATAGCTCCGACTATAGGGAGGTTGTTGTTTCGTAATGAACCTCATCGAAGCGAGATATTGAGAAAATGGTCCTTCATAACTCAACCGGTGAAAGATTGATGGAAATGTATCACCTCCTGGTGGCTGGTCTGGGGCATCAAAACTGGTGGCCGGGGGAAACCAGGCTGGAGGTGATGGTTGGCGCGGTCCTTACCCAAAACACCAACTGGAAAAACGTTGAAAAAGCAATTCAAAACCTGAAAGATATGGAGCTGCTCACTCTTCAAGGGCTCAAAGATATTACTACTGAGGAACTCTCGCAGGTAATAAGGCCAGCCGGCTATTACAATATTAAAGCAGACCGTTTAAAAAATCTGATCAATTTTATTGAAACAGAATATGAGGGGAACCTCGACTTACTCTTTAAAGAAAAAACTGAAACCCTCAGGCAAAGGTTTTTGTCAGTCAGAGGTATCGGCCCTGAAACCGCAGACAGTATATTACTCTATGCTGCGGGCAGGCCGGTATTCGTTGTTGATGCATACACCCACAGGATTCTTTACCGCCATGGAATGGTGGATGACCATGCCGATTACCACGAACTGCAGGGACTATTTACTGATCACCTGCCCCAGGATGTCAACCTTTACAACGAATTTCACGCACTAATCGTAAATACCGGAAAAAATTACTGCCGGAAAAAACCGGCCTGCCCAGGCTGTCCTCTCGAACAATGGATGGAGGCCTCTTAAAAAAATAGGAGAAAAAAACAGTTTTCCACTCTATCCACGCCTCTCCGTTGAATTCAGGTAAAAAGATAGCACGAATCCGCAAAAAATCACTGCGCCTACAAATATAAATCCCAGAGAGAAGCGGCCCAGCTCGCCGAGGGAACCTATGACAGTCGGAACCAGCCCGCCACCCAGCAAAAACGCTATGGGGACCGTGAGGGAAACGGCTATATTTCGAGAAGCCGGGGGTCCTATGGAAGAAAGAGCAGCAAAACCCGGTGGGAAAAAACATACCGCTATCAAAGGCTGCAAAAATACAATGTATACTACCCAGCTTCGCTCTGCCACTCCCAAAAGCATTGTGGCCAGCCCTGTAAGAAGAAATATGACCCTGATAGTTCTTGCCGGCTCCAATCTATCACTAGCCCATCCTGCCAGGAAAGCCATAACCGGCCCGGGTATACGTGATAGTGCAATCAAGGTATTTGAAGCACTCCGGTCCATTGCATATCCGTCTACCATGTAGAGCGGAAGCATTGTATATACTCCCAGACTGCCTCCGATGCCCAACGTGAAAAGTACCATAATGATCCAGAACGAGGACTCGGATAAAAGGGGTTTGAAGGTCGTCAGGCTGGGAGCCTCACCTTGAAATGAGCCACCCCTGCCAAATCTGGCAAATGCAATCCCGAAAGCCAAAGATGCAAGGCCCAGGATAACCAGGACACCACGCCAATTAAAATATATTAGGAGCCCCTCCGTGACGAGAGGAGCTGCCACAAAACTAAGATTGGGGGCCATTTCATGAATGGCAATCGCTTTCCCCCATTCTCCTGAATTGACTGAATCGGTTAGAGTTGCAATCCCCGAAGGCAGGTAAAGCCCGGCCGCCATTCCTAGAAAAAACAGCCCTATACGTATCCCCAGAAGGCTCTTTCCGATGGAGACCAGCAAAAGGGCCATGCCTACTGTTATTGAGGATAAAATTATAGTTCCCCTGTGCGTCAGGCGAGAAGACACTATTCCGGATCCAAGGACAGTTAAAAAATACCCTATGGAAATTAACAGGAAAAAGCCCCCGGCCTGGCCATGATCCAGTCCCAGATCTCCTTCTACCGCTGGCATCAAAGGAGCAAGAATTATTCTCGAAAGAAAATTTAAGAAGAATATAGATGTCAGAAAGAAGAGGGGTAGTGCCTGTGATAAAAGACTATCGGGTAACTCTTCGTTGTCTAATGACCCATTATTCTTGCCATTATCGAAACTATTAAACGGTGACATATAATTGAAGTCTAAGCCTGCCTGTTTTTGTAGGGACCAAGAAAAGGTCTTTCGTTATCTCAAAAAGCCTCATATGTTGACAGAGAATCATCAAAATTGGAAGTCCTGAATGTTATATACAATAACCTTGTTCATTCATTTGAGAAATTTTGGATTAGAGCCTGAAGGCAGGAAATGGTTTTCCTTTATTAATAGATTGAAATAACTTTGCTATTTTGATAAATGGAGTTTTTAAAAAAATTCAAGGCCATAGTTAAGAATATTCGCCATCGAATAGGAAGCTTCCATACATAATATGTCATGAATGCTTATATAAAAGCCCTTAGATTACCCTTTTTGGCCGGATCTCTCACGCCGGTGCTTATCGGCTCTGCTTTTGCCTTTTACGATAAGTGCTTTTCTTTTATGATGTTCTTCATCTGCCTCATAGGAATGGCAGGATTGCATCTTGGCGCAAACCTGGCTAATGACTATTTTGACGCCAGTGGCAGCGATCCGATAAACTTAAGGCTGACACCTTTCAGCGGCGGAAGCCGGGTTATTCAGGACAGCGAGGTATCGCCCCGGCTAATTTTGCTGATGGCGCTCTCTCTCTTCGCGGTCGGTGCAGGCGTGGGGATATGGTTAATCTTCTTGGGCAGGCCCTTTGTAATCATTTTAGGTTTTATCGGGCTTGGTGCGGGATGGTCCTATTCGGCCCCTCCTTTACAGTTCATGTCACGCGGCTGGGGCGAGCTATTAATATTTTTTGCCTTCGGACCACTGGTAACCCTGGGCACCTATTATGTCATGTCAGGGTCCCTTAGCTGGCCGGCCTTTGCCTTGGGTCTTCCTCACGGCTTCTTTATAACTGCGGTTATCTGGATCAACCAATTCCCTGACTATGAAGCGGACCTCGAGGCAGGCAAAAAAAATCTTGTAGTGAGACTGGGGCCGAGCATATCGAGGTACCTTTTTTTCGCTATCATGTTGTCCGCATTCATCTCAGTTATCTTCCTTATCAGTTCAGTCGGTCTGTCATACCTGCTCATGCTGTCATTTGTCGCCTTTCCCTTGGCATTTAAGGCCATGAGAATCTTATGGAAGCAATATTTATCCCACAGAGGAGTAATACCAGCACAGGCACTTACCATTCAGAGCCTGCTTGTCCATGGTATGCTGCTTTCGCTGGGTCTGATTTTAAGCCGCTTCGCCGGCAACTGAAACTAAATTTTTTTCTATTCATACGTTGGGCCGCTATTAATATGGGCCGCTAAAACCAGAAACCTTATAAAAACGTAAGCACCCTTGATTCCGTTTGATCTTTTAAGAGGAGCCTGAAGAATATGATAGACCGGTATACCCGTCCTCAAATGGGGCGTCTGTGGAATGATGAAAACCGTTATGCTAAATGGCTCCAGGTGGAGATTGCCGCATGTGAGGCCATGGCCGTCCAGGGTCTGATACCAAAGGAAGCCTTTGAATCTATAAAGCAAAAAGCAGGGTTTTCCGTAAAGCGCATACTTGAAATCGAAGAGGAGACACGACATGATGTAATAGCTTTTCTTACTGATTTTGAAGAGCATGTAGGGCCAGATTCCCGTTATATTCACCTCGGCCTGACCTCATCAGACGTCCTGGATACAAGTTTTGCGCTCATTCTGAAACAGGCCGCCCAATTGATAATTGATGGTGCGCAGGAACTCATGGGAGTCATTAAAGAGAGGGCCCTGGAGCATAAATACACTGTCATGATTGGTCGATCCCATGGAATACATGCGGAACCTACCACTTTCGGATTAAAACTCGCTGTGTGGTATTCAGAAATGCAACGTAATATTGACAGGTTGACTGCTGCCAGGGAAATCATCAGTTACGGTAAATTATCCGGCGCAGTCGGTACATTTGCTAATGTCTCACCTGAGGTTGAAAGGATTGCTTGCGAGAACCTAGGCCTGAAACCTGCCAGCATATCCACCCAGATACTTCAGCGGGACCGCCATGCACAGTTCTTCACCACTCTGGCGATCCTTGCAGGCACCCTGGAAAAAATCGCTGTAGAGATAAGACATTTACAGAGGACAGAGGTCCTTGAGGCAGAAGAGCCTTTCGCGAAAAGACAAAAAGGTTCATCAGCTATGCCGCACAAAAAAAATCCCATAGGAAGCGAAAACATATCGGGCCTCGCCCGTCTTGTGCGTTCAAACTGCCTGGCCTCCCTGGAAAATATGGCCCTGTGGCATGAGAGGGACATAAGCCATTCCTCTGTGGAAAGGGTCATTGCTCCTGACAGCACCATTCTTACTGACTATATGATCCACCGCCTGAAAGGTATTATAAAGGGTCTGGTTGTGCATCCAGATAACATGGAAAGCAACCTCCACAAAACCAGAGGTCTCATTTTTTCACAGCAGATTCTTATTCGGCTGGCTGAAAAGGGGATTGAAAGGCAGAAAGCATACGTAATGGTCCAGCGGAATTCCATGAAAGCGTGGGAAGGAAAAAAGGATTTTAAAAGCCTCATCCTTAAAGACGAAGAAATCACAAAATATCTAAGCAATGAAGAGATTGAAGAGCTTTTTGACCTGAAATATCATCTCAAACATGTAGATGATCTTTTTATGAGAGTTTTTTATAGGGAATAGAATCTTATTGTCACTTACCTGTCTTGGCTGATAAAGAAAGGGAAAACATTAAACTTGACAAAGAGATGAGACCGTTGGAATCAAACGCAAAAAAGGCTTTTTTCAGGGCCGTCTCAGCAAAAATACTTATTTTACCAGGATTCATCTTTTTTCTGTTATTTCAGCCTTATGTTGGCTGCGCTGAAACTGAAGCAGTTCCTTCGGCCCTGCTTAAGTGGTCTGGCAGGGGCACCTCTTATGCCGTAATTGTTGATAAATCCGACCAGAAAATTTTTCTCTATCACGGAGACGATATCTCCAGGCCACTAAAGATTTACAGATGTTCAACAGGTGAAAAATCAGGCGCCAAGGCCAGAATAAATGACAGGAGAACGCCCGAAGGAGTCTATTTTTTCACTAAATCTTATGTTAAAAAAGACCTCTCTCCTATTTATGGAGTCAGGGCCTTTCCTATCGACTACCCAAACCCCTTTGACAGAAAAAATGGGAATGGAGGATATGGCATCTGGTTTCACGGGACAAACAAGCCGTTGAAGCCAAGAGATACCAATGGGTGTATCGTACTTGAAAACAGCAGTATTGATGATCTTGCTTCCTATATCGAGCTCAACAGGACACCTGCTATTATAATCCCTAAAATTGAGCTAATCCCTGGAGAAGAAGTGAAGCAGAGGTCAAAAAAACTTGAAGATCTTATAGAAAAATGGAGGAGCTCCTGGGAAAAAAAGTTATGGACCAGTACATGAGCCTGTACAGCCAGGATTTTTCTGCAAGGGGTATAAACCGCGACGAATGGAGGACATACAAGACCAGACTGGCCCGAAAATACAAAAGAATCGAGATAAAAGTCCGGAATCTAATGCTTTTTCAGGCCAATGGACTGGTCCTGGCCAGGTTTGACCAGGAATATCATACGGACTTATTCCAAAGCAGTGGAGAAAAATTGCTTTACTTTGCCAAAAAAGGGAATGGGTACAGGATAATCGGGGAGATTTTTGAGCCTCACAAAATCGCAAAGGCTTCACCTGTGCACAGGCCTGCTGTTACCGGTGAGATCCTGGATTTTATAGACGCCTGGAAAAACGCCTGGGAGAAAAAGGACCTCGATACCTATATTGCCGCCTATGACCGGGGATTTCATTCTGAGGGAATGAACCTGCAGGCCTGGAGGAAATACAAGGCCGAGCTTAACAAAAAGTATGCATCACTTAAAATTGATATAAAAAGGGTAAGGATCCTGAGCTCTTCAAATGACTCTGCCCATATTCGCTTTTTCCAGGATTATCAGGCAGACAAATACAGTGACTCCGGCATAAAAGACTTAATGCTGGTCAAGCGTAGAGGAAAATGGAAAATCAAAACCGAGACATGGAGACCCAAACAAGGCCCAGGAATGTAAAGGGACGGGATTCCCGGTTATCTGATCTGACGATCATGATAGTAGGCAAGGTCGGGAAATTCCACAGCTTCAAAATCTCTTCCCGAATATTCCTTTTGGCATCCCTTTTTCTGATTGTCTATATAGCCGTCTCCCTCTTTGTCTTTGACCTTTATTTTCATGAACGCCGTATGAACATAGAAAATTCAAAAGAGATGGAGTCTCTTCAGGACGAATTTGAAAGCGTAAAAAGTGAGCTCCATAAATCCAGGCAGCATCTGGCTCTGCTCAGAGAAACAATTTATGAGCTCAAGGCCAGCAGGGAAGAGCCCGACGCAACAGAACAGCCAGAGGAAAACATCCAAGAGTCACCTGAAAAAAGTCCTGCTGAAGAGGAAAAACACTCGGCACCGGAAATTAGTATAGAAATAAGTGATCTTGCTTTCTTCAAAAAAGAAGATTCCCTGACCGTTGAATTCAACCTCGTCAATATGCTGGATGAAGACAAGCCGGCCAGCGGTTATGTCCACATGATTGCTATTAACAGAAAAACAAACCCGCATCGGGTATGGGCCTATCCCAGGTGCAAGCTGCTTAACGAGTTACCTGTAGACTACAAACGGGGACAACGTTTTTACATAAAACGTTTCAAAGCAATCAAGGGAATCTATCCGCTGGAGAATCAGGACATAACTCCTTCTTCGATAAAAGTGCTGGTATATGATCCCTCCGGATCAATTATTTTTCAAAAAGAATTTGAGGTAAAAAATGCATCTCGGTAGAGGGCCGCGGCGAAAGGCAGTTCTTTTTTCCTTTTTTTCTGCAATTCAATGCATCTGCTTATTAGTATTAAGTTCTTCGCCGGCGCTTTCCAAAAGAAAACACATCTCCTATTTTCCCAATACCGCCTATGAACTTAATGTTTACAAAATCCGCGGCAAAAACCCGGGAAATACTCTTATGCTCATAGGGGGTATACAGGGAAATGAGCCAGGAGGCTTCCTGTCTGCCGATCTTTACGCTGACATGAGCCTTGAAAAAGGAAATCTTATTGTTGTGCCCAGGGCCAACTTCTACTCTATACTCATGAACCACCGTGGACCCCACGGTGATATGAACAGGAAATTCTCCCATAAAGAAAACTCGAAAAGCATGGAGGACAAAATAGTATCCATCCTTAAAACACTGATAGCTGAAAGTGATTATCTCCTAAATCTCCATGACGGTTCGGGATATTATTATCCGACATATATTGACAAATGGCGTAATCCTTCCAGGTTCGGACAATCAATCATAGCAGATTGCGAGGCTTATGTTTTACCAGGCTCAGGCAGGGTTTTAAAGCTGGGTGATATGGCGCGAAAGGTCATCAGTGAGGTAAATTCACATATCAGGAACGATCTTTACAAGTTTCACTTTAACAATACAATGACTGATGCTCCTGGTAGTCCCCATGGAGAGCAAAAGAAATCCGCCACTTATTACGCTCTCACTAAGCATCATATTCCGGCTTTCGGTGTGGAAACCTCAAAATTCCTGCCATCCATTGATCTTAAGGTACATCATCATAAACTGGTAATAAATACATTCATGGAGATGTTCGGCATCATTCCTGAGAACCCCGGAATTACCCTGGATACTCCTGCTCTGAAATACCTCGTAGTTTCCATAAACCAAAGTTCCGCTACAGTCTTAAAAGACAAGGAAGCCCTGCTCCTCAATGCAGGAGATTCAATTCAGGTCTCCCACATTGAGGCCAATTATGAGAGGGGATTAAGCCTTGACATCCTGGGGTACGGTGGTCTTAATGATTTTCGCAAAGACTTCACCATAAACAGAAGTACCAGCATAATAGTGAGAAAGGATAATCAAAAATTTGCGGAGATCCCTATCAGGATATCTGACAGGCGAGTTACTGGAATCGTAAGACATACACCAGTCTCGGACCGAATATACCTTGTAGTGGAAGCCGGGCAACAACGAATCCTCCTGGCTGACGGTGAAACCCTTGACCTGGTCAAGGGAGATCAAATGAAAATAGTTGATATTCTGCTCCCGGAATATTCCTGCCTGGAAAAACTGACGGTCAATTTCAAGGGATTTGTCGGTAACTGGGAAAACAATACCGGTGAAGACAGGGGTTATGCTATTGACACAGGGTCCGATCTCCTAAGACGCTATTCCAGGTTCGAAAAAGGAAGGGAATACGAAATTTTGGCCAGGCAGGGAGAAAATGTCATAGGTCGATTTATGGTGCGGATCAATTCTCCAAAGCTCGAATATATGATCCTTCAACTAAACGGCTCTTTCCAGACAGTTTTAAGACCTGGTGATACCCTTTTTCTAAGGGGATCAGATGAAATCCGACTCGAAGAGATCAGGATAAATGCGGGTGAAAATAAAGGGCTCTGCCTTGGAATCAACGGAAATGAAATAAGGCCGGGAGAGACTGTAAAGGTTCACGACCTACTAAAGGCGGGTTCCGAACAGGAAATTCAGGAAGCCGTCGTGCGACAAGGAAAAACCATTTTGTGCCGAATTCCTGTGTCTGTATTGCCGTTGCTCAAAAAATCCCACAGGCCCCTCGATTAATTTACATAAGAAAGCTCCAGAACATCCTCCCATGGATCCACTTTCTTTATTTTTACAATTATCTCATCCCCGGGTCTCAGAAGAGTACCATTTTTGCGTTTTATTTCTGCCACAAGAAAAAAATCCTTCAATACAACACGGTACTTCGTCTTCAACTCATCAAAGATCAGGGCCCTGTATTCTGCATCCATGTTTTGCATGAGAAATTTCAAGATCCAGTATCGTATGCGGCCCCGCTTAATATTCTCTAGATCCCTCAACACAGGCTGCACAAAAAGACTGATTTCTTCCAGAGCCTTTTGGTCGTATGCAGGCCCATTTCCAGCCAAAAATCCTAGCATCTGGCGTTGAATTACCAGATCAAGGTATCTGCGTATAGGAGAAGTGCTCTGAGTATAAACGTCCAGGCCGAGGCCGCTATGAGGGTTAGGAACTGTATTTATACGGAGAGGGCTGAGTTTCCGGCGCTGACAAAAGATATAATAGAGATATCCCGATTCATCCTGGGATATTCTCTCACTGGGCTCGGCCTGAGATCTGAAAAGGAGTGGAATACCGTTATCCAGGCAGAACCTTGCAGTCAACCAATTATAGAAGATCATCATTTCAGACACTATCTTTCGCGAAGGCGTATTCTGGTCAATCATGGCCAGAGACAGTAAAGAATCTTCAGAAATCTTAACCTGAAGGTCCGGCAACGAAAGACTGATAGCCCCCTGGTCCCCCCTTCGTTGGCCAAGGCGATGACATAGCTGATGGATTTCCCTGAGACCATCCTCGTGTTCCAAAAGGAGATCTGCTTCCTCATATGTTAACTGCCGCTGGACCCTTATAACACTTGGAACAAATCGGTAATCAATAAGTTCGCCACCCCTGTCGAGACGTGCTAAAAGGGAAACAGCACCTCGATCACAACCCTCTTTCAGGCTCAGCGCGTCTTGTGAAAGATCTGGAGGAATCATTGGGATATGTTTACGGGGCAGATAAAGAGATGAGGCCCTGTCTCTTGCTTCAAGATCAAGAAGGCTTCCCGGGGTGATGTTCGTGGCCACGTCCGAGATATGTATGCCAAGATGTAGAACGCCCCCCTTCAATTCGAGACTCAAAGCGTCATCATAGTCCAGGGTAAGGGGACCGTCGATAGTAAAACAATTCAGTTCTCTCAGGTCCTCGCGGTCTTGAAAGCCTACTTCTGCTCGGGCAAGAAGAGCCGATTCATCCAGCTGGTCCTCAGCAAAGGAAGTTTTAATTCCTGAGCGAATAAGATCAATATTTTCATCCTCTTCCCAGACCCCTAAACTGATAAGCAGTCCTCTGATCTCGCTTAGGTCTGATATACCTGCCCTTGAAAGCAACTCTTTTCCGTATTTGTAATCGGGGTCTTCATTACCGTAAAGTGCAAGCCGAACTAGCAAACTGATTATATCTTTCACGCCTGAAGGCTCTTCAGGCCGCTGCCCCTGTCTTATCTGCTTTAACCATGCTCCACCCTGGGTCAAAATCTCTTCTTTTGCAGCCTCTTCCTCTTT
Source organism: uncultured Desulfobacteraceae bacterium (assembly GCA_964627015.1). Taxonomy (GTDB): domain Bacteria; phylum Desulfobacterota; class DSM-4660; order Desulfatiglandales; family Desulfatiglandaceae; genus CAZVGY01. The sequence continues at coordinate 22,318 of CAZVGY010000005.1, read as the reverse complement.
CTGTTTGATTATTTGTTCAACCCTTTCCTCGGAATTTGGAAAAAACCGCCCGTCTTTCATCTTGAAATATAAGTGGTCTTCAAATAGCGCCCTCACCAAAGCAGACAAATGATCGTCGGTAATGTCTTCTCCAAAGACCAGCTGGGCGAGATAACGGTTGTCCAGACTCTCCTTTTCATCCCTAATTAGGTCCCACAGTTCCCTGACATTAATCCGCTCCTTAAGGCCGCTGCGGGTTCTTTCTGCCTCCCGAAGCTTATCCAGCAGCTCTTCTCTCGGCCTCAGAGTATCCAGGTTCGGACCCAGAATCAGAACAGCTCTTTTGGGGGAAAGATTTACCTGACGGTTCGAACTAATCAGGAGATGCAGCCGGTTTCCCTTATCCTGCAGACAGAGGGCGCTCACAAATCGCCCCTCATCAATATATTCTATTATCTTGCCCTGATTCATCGTAATCCGGTTAGTTTTAAAGTTAACCACATTGGACCACTACTAACAGCTGGCATGTCTTCTGTCAACACGGGGATTCGCTCTGTTCATGGAATTGCATTCACCCTTAGATTTTGATATTATCATTTATTATGGTGAGAGAAAAAATAACCGGCCTTTTGGTATACACTGATATGAAACTCCCGCCAGACAGTTATTTACTCATAATTTGCACACCGGGAAAACCAACAATCCTTCGGAGGACCTATGAGAGGCTCCCCTTTTAAAAGCAGAATCAGCGCCCTGAGAACAAAACTAAGTAGTTCTTTACAGGATAAATCAGGAGCAGCATGGATTATTCAGCCCGAAAACAGGAGATATCTTTCAGGCTTTAAAGCTGAGGACATGCAGTTCACCGAATTATCCGGTTCCCTGCTTATAGATGATACTCGCCTATTACTGATTACTGACTCCCGTTATGGAACTGCTGCTTCAGAGGAATCACCTGATTTTGAAGTTCATACCCTGCAACGTGGCCTTGTTCAAGAGCTTCCCCAATTGGTTGAAAGTTTGGGGCTTCGTTATCTTTTCTTTGAAGAGGATTATCTTACATGGGGCCTCCACAATCGTTTATCAAAAAAATTAGAACAGCTCTCCCCTCCTGTCCGTTTCAAACCCCTTAACGGCCCGGTTGAAGAAATGAGGACCAGAAAAGATGGTCAGGAAATAAAGGCCCTGGAGATTTCAGCCACACAAATATGCGAGATACTTGATGAGGTTATCGCCGGACTCAAACCCGGAATGACCGAAAGGCAGGTGGCATGGAAAATCGAGAACCTGGCCCATGAGGCTGGGGCAGAAAGGCTTTCTTTTCCGTCAATAGTTGCATCCGGCCCCAATAGTGCATTACCCCATGCGGTGCCTACAGATAGAAAGCTAAAAAAAAAGGAACCGATTATCCTGGACATGGGTGTCAGGATGAATGGATATTGCTCAGACATCACAAGAACTATCTTCCTGGGGGATCCGGACCCGGATTTCAAGAAAATCTATAATATAGTCCGCAGGGCCCAGTTAGCTGCACTGGAACAGCTGCGCCCGGGTATTGATACCACTCACCTTGACGGTGTGGCCAGGAAGGTCATAAGTGATGCTGGATTTGGAGATTACTTTGGTCACGCCCTCGGGCATGGAGTAGGTCTGGCCACTCATGAAAGCCCCAGGCTAGGACCTCAGGACCCTGTAAAACTTGAAGAAGGAATGGTTGTGACAGTGGAGCCGGGAATATATATCCCTGGGAAAGGCGGCGTCAGGCTTGAGGAGACTATCGTAGTGGAGTCTGGCGGCCCGCGTATCCTTACCGGAAATAATATGTTTTACGATTTTTAATCAATCAGGGCGTCAATGGACGATTTGGCAGATCAATTCATCAACTACATCAGGATTGAAAAAGGTCTTTCAGATAAGACTGTTGAGGCTTACAGCAGAGACCTTACCGGATTTCTTCAATTTCTTAACGAACAGGGTCTTACCCCCCTCAATACATCCAGGGATGATATAATGAAATATATTGCCCTGCTGGGGACCGGACTTTCGCCGGTGAGCGTGGCCAGAAATATATCATCCATAAAAGTGTTTTTCCGTTTTCTTGTTCATGAAGGAAAAATAAAAAGCAGCCCTGCCAGACTTCTGGAAACTCCTCGCAGGTCTCGAAAATTACCCTCTGTCTTGAGCCCCGATGAAGTGGAAAGACTTCTTAACCGGCCCTTACTCTCTACCCCAACCGGTCTAAGGGACAGGGCCATGCTAGAGCTGCTTTACGCAACCGGGTTAAGGGTCTCCGAAATGTTGAACCTCAAGACTTCCAATATAGATCTCGAGGCCGGTTATGTAAGGACTTTTGGAAAAGGGTCTAAAGAAAGGGTTGTCCCCATGGGGGATCCAGCCATGGTCTCGATCAAGCAGTATCTTTCAGAAGGAAGGAGCTTTTTAATAAAGGCAGTCAATCCGGTCTATGTGTTCTTGAACACAAGAGGAAGCCGAATGAGCCGCCAGGGGTTCTGGAAAATTATCAAAAACTATGGCATAGAAGCAGGTATAGGGCCAAAAATCACACCCCATATAATGAGACATTCGTTTGCCAGCCATCTTCTCGAAGCTGGGGCGGACCTTAGGGCCGTTCAGGTCATGTTGGGACATGCTGATATTTCAACAACCCAGATCTATACGCATGTGACCAGGGAAAGATTGAGGGAGATACATGAAAGATATCATCCCAGGCCATGAAATTGCATTTTTTGCTTACTTCGGCCCGGCAGAAATCCACCCTGGTCAGCTCATGCCGTTAATGTGTTATGTTTATAATAATAAACTACTGAACTAGGGCTTCTCTCTAATTGCGGGTTTTTGCCTGCAGGATGATTATGGGTAAGATAATAAAGCTCGAGAATAAAAGGGAAAAGCCGCCTGACAACCTCATCACAAAAGCCCCCTGGGAATTCAGAAAGGCGGAATGGCAAACTTCACAGTTTATTCAGATCTCAAGGCGCTATGCTGAAAATCTTCAACACCAAATAGCAGAAATACTGCAGAAACAAGATAAGGCTATCAAAACCATTCCCTCACACCATGTTCTTAAGGGAGGTCTTGAATACACTGTCCGTGCTGTTTTTGCCTGTCGCGAAAATGAAGAAAAAATGAGAGAAGTCTATTATTTTATAGGCCTTATGGACTGCATGATCAACCAGGTAAATCCAATTCTGAGGACCGATCTCGTGCGTGGCCTCTACAAAAAGGTCCTTGGCATGAAAGACAAGTTTAATATACACTGGCACGGGCCACTGGATCAGGTTCTTCTTCCCATTGATTCCATCTATTATAATGATACCGAATACCGATCTGCCCTGAAATCAGCTGAGAGCATGAAAGAGCTTTACATGTCGATCAGAAGGGGTACAGATGAAATGTTCGATATCCTTTCGCTCAAATATGTCTTTTATTGTCCGGGGATTGGAGAATAATTATGGCACGTGGGAGGGTAGAACAACTCGAAGAAGAAATAAAGAGCTTGAGAAACAGCCTTGCCGAAAAAGAACGTGAAATCGAAAAAATAAAAATAAACAGTGTCTTTCTGGAAAACCTTTTTGAAGAAATCAACGAACAGATCATGATAATTGACGACAACTACGTTATTCATGACGTTAATAAGGCATTTCTTAAACATTACGGTCTGACTGAAGAAGAGACGATCGGGAAAAAGTGTTATGAAGTCACTCGAAAACTTGAAGTGCCCTGTGACTTTGGAAAATACCCATGTCCGCTTACTCAGGTCAAAAGGACAGGGAAAAGAATAGAAGTCACCCATTATGAAAAGTACGAGCAGAACAAATCTAAAGAAATGATCCATATAATGTATCCACTACCCGGAAAGAAAGAAGATCAGAAATACTTCCTGGAACTCTCCAGGGAGGTCACTGTATACCGCAACCTGATCCTAAAATTCAGGGCTGCTGAAAAAAAATTTCGCGCCATACTGGACACGGCAACCGACGCGATTCTGATAATAGATGAGAATCACAAGATTGTGCTCTTTAATAACGCCGCTAAAAATATATTCGGGTATTCCAGATCTGAAGCGCTCGGCAAAGACATTGATATGCTAATCCCCGGTCAGGATGATCATGATTATCGCTTCCTTAACAATTTCCTGGAAATCAGATCACCTAAAACTAGAGGCAAGACCCTCTATCTTAAGGCTTTGAGAAGGGGGGGGAGGAATTTCCGGTCGAAATGGGGCTTTCCAAATTTGAGATGGAGGGACATTTTACTTTTACCGCCATTATCAGAGACCTTACCGCCCAGAAACAGCTCGAAAGGCAGGTTTTGCAGTCCGAGCGGCTCGCAGCAGTTGGCCAGACCGTTGCTCACGTTGCCCACGAAATCAAAAACCCCCTTATGGTAATAGGCGGGTTTTCCCGGCAAATAAAAAAAGATTTGGGCGATGATAATGCGATAAAAAAGCTGGAACTGATCTGTGAGGAGGTAGAACGCCTGGAAAAAATGGTTGCCAGTATGGGAGATCTAACCAAGATATACAAACTCACCAAGAGGCCGTCGAATATTAATTCTCTGGCACTGGACGTCATGCAGGTAATGAACGAACTATATCCACAAAAAAAATACCTTATCAAAACAGACCTCTGTCCGGATTTAAGGTCGGTATCCTGTGATCCAGATAAAATAAAACAGGTATTTATAAATCTCGTCTCAAATGGAATCGAGTCAATGGAGGATGGAGGAACCATCACCATTGTTACAAAAAACCGTGCTGACGGCATAGAAATTCAAACTAAAGATGAAGGTGTCGGCATTAGAGAGGAAGACTTGCTCCACATATTTGAACCGTTTTTTACAACAAGGGAAAGGGGTTCAGGACTTGGCCTGACAATATCTTATAATATTGTACAGGCCCATAAAGGCGAGATAAAAGCCTTCAGCGCCCCCGGTAAGGGAACAACATTTACAATAAGGCTTCCGCTGAAATGAACCCCCTCGTCAACAGGTCCTGCATCACCTCCGTATAAACCCTGCACCGAATTCCAGATAAAATTCCTATTTACTTCAAGGGGCAGTTAATATCAAAAGAGTAATGTTTCATAAGCGCCTGTCTTTCTTTGTTTGTACTGAATCTCATATTTTTAGCCGGAAATTGGACTATTTTTTGTTTGACAAAGGAACATTGAAGATATAGATTTTGAGGCTTCCGCGGGGTGGAGCAGGCAGGTAGCTCGTCGGGCTCATAACCCGAAGGTCACAGGTTCGAATCCTGTCCCCGCTACCAAGAAATTCAAAGGGTCAGTCGAAAAGGCTGGCCCTTTTCTGTCTTCCCGGCGCCTCTGCGAAGAGGGATCTATTTTGGAAAAGAATATCACTTTAAGCAAGGTCTTAGCCTTGGCGAGCTAAAAAATTCCTTGACAGTCCGTTGTTGGGACACTATATTCCTAAAAATGCATTTATTGGATGGTTTTCTATGAAAGATTTCATCAGGGTTATGAAGGCTCTTTCCGATCCTACCCGGGTCAAGATCATTAAGATGCTTCAGCACAAGACCATGTGTGTCTGCGAGCTGCGGGAAGCACTCCAAGTTTCCCAGCCCACTGTTTCCAAGAACCTGAAAATTCTGGAAGATGCCGGTCTTGTGGACTTCAAGAAAGATGGCCTCTGGGTTGATTATTACCTTACCGACGGAAGCAAATCCCCTTATGTCGCAAGCTTGCTGGGCAATCTCAGGCACTGGATGGAGAATGAGGTGGATGTGAGAGAACTCATAGAAAAGATTCCTCATATCCGCCGGGAAAAGGTCTGTAGGAAATAACCCCTTATTTTTTTGTCTTTTTTAAATTACTAAATAGGGATATTAGAATTCACAGAGGCGGTTATGATGAAGGAACGCTATAAAATACTTATCATTGCACTCGCTTTTTTAGCGGCATACTGCGTGCCCTGGACAAACCAGACAATCCGTCAATCAGGCCTTGAGGCCTTCATGATGCTTCAGGAGTATGCCAGGGAACATGTTTTAACCTGCCTTATTCCCGCCTTTTTCATTGCGGGTGCGATTGCAGTCTTTGTATCCCAGGCCTCGGTGCTCAAATATTTCGGAGCCCAGGCACACAAGATATTGTCCTATTCCGTGGCTTCAATCTCTGGGACGGTCCTGGCGGTCTGTTCCTGCACCGTACTACCGTTATTTGCCGGAATCTATACCCGGGGAGCAGGCATCGGCCCGGCCACGGCCTTTCTCTATTCCGGCCCGGCCATCAATGTCCTGGCCATTGTGCTGACGGCAAGAATCCTGGGCTGGCAGTTGGGTCTGGCTCGGGCCATCGGGGCGGTCTTTTTTGCCGTAATTACCGGCCTGCTGATGGCCTTCTTTTTCAGGAAAGATGATGCGTCCCGGACAGCAGGGCAGATCTATCTCCCGGATGAAGAGGGCACAGGCCGCACTCTGACCCAGGAAGCCCTGTTCATGCTGACCCTGGTTCTAATTCTCATTTTCGCCGCATTTGCCAGACCGGCAGAAGGGTCCGCCTGGATCTGGCCGGCTATCTTTACGGCCAAGTGGTATATTACCGCGGGTCTTCTCATCCTCCTCGGGTTCATGCTGAAGAGCTGGTTTGTTAAAGAGGAGAGAACAACCTGGGTCCAATCCACCTGGGGTTTCATGAAGCAGATATTTCCACTCCTGGGTGCAGGGGTCCTTGTGGCCGGTTTCATGCTGGGAAGGCCGGGACATTCCGCCCTGATCCCTGAGCATTATATCCAGTCCCTGGTCGGAGGGAATTCCCTGTGGGCGAATCTCTTTGCCTCGGTCTCGGGGGCCTTGATGTATTTTGCTACGTTGACCGAGGTTCCAATTCTTCAGGGACTTATCGGGGCGGGGATGGGTAAGGGGCCAGCTTTGAGCCTCCTACTGGCTGGGCCTGCCCTGTCACTGCCCAATATGCTGGTTATAGGTGGAGTCATGGGGGTCAGAAAGACCGCGGTCTTTTGCATCATTATCGTAATCCTGTCCACCCTCGCAGGCATGGGCTATGGATGGATAGCAGGATAAAAGAGACGTGAGGCGCAAGGCGTAAGGTGAAAAGAGAGGCCATGAATGTCACAGGATGATGTAAAACAGATCAGGGTGAGGAATTCCCCGGTGGGAATCATGGGGTTTAAAACCGTGCTGGAAGACATGGCCGAAGCGTATGGGGAGAGACCGGACGAAGAGGTTACGAAAGAACTCCTGAATCGCCTGTCTAAGAAAAATTATATTCCGGGAAAGGTAAAGGCGAGTTATGGAAAGGCATTCCTGCGGGAATTTAAGAAATTTATAGGTAAGCCCTTTGAAAAAGAGGTCCCCGCAGGTATTGAGATCAAGGTCCTGGGACCGGGATGTGTGCAGTGTGACCGGCTTGAGCAGGAACTAATGCAGGTTATGGCTGAAACCGGGATCACGGCCGATATCGAGCACGTCCGGGATATCAAAGAGATTGGCAGGTATGGCGTGATGGGCACTCCTGCCGTGATCATGAATGGCGAAGTGAAGTCGGTGGGAAAGGTCCCGCCAAGAAACAAGCTGAAAGAATGGCTGAAAGAAACCCAAAGGCAATAAATTGGGGATCATTGGACTGCCGAAGCTATGGTCTGAATCATGCCAAGCTTTCGTGCGTTGTTTGGTGCAATACTCTATTGCTCCGGCAATCCATCACTTCATTTTTTTAGGAGGAATAATTATGGAAATTAAAGTATTGGGTCCTGGTTGTCCCAAGTGCCAGCAAACAGAAAAGAACGTGAAGGAGGCAGTCTCTGAGTTGGGTGTGGATGCCAACGCAGAGAAGGTTAAGGATACCATGGAAATCTCCAAATATGGTGTCTTTGGCACACCGGCTGTTGTAGTGGACAACGAAGTAAAGAGTGTTGGCAGGATACCAACAAAGGACGAAATCAAGGGATGGATAACCAAGAAATAACATACGCCAAGGAGGCGTTAAAAGGGATGCAAAATGGTCAGGAAAAGATACGCGGCCTCGTCATGAAAAAATACGCCAGCATTGCGAAGGGGAATGCCGGGGGGTGCTCGCCGTCATGCTGCGGTGAATCGCGTCCCATTATCACCATCCAGGAAATTGGGAAGGCCCTTGATTACGCGGAAGAGGATCTCCTTTTAGCGCCCGGCGAGGCGAACCTCGGATTGGGATGCGGTAATCCTATCATCATGGCGGACCTGAAGCCGGGAGAGCTGGTATTGGACCTTGGAAGCGGCGCGGGATTCGATGCCTTTCTGGCTGCAAAGAGGGTGGGAGAATCGGGAAAGGTGATAGGGGTGGATATGACCCGGGAAATGGTTCAGAAAGCCGAAGCGAATGCTGAAAAACTGAGTATCTCCAACGTGGAGTTCCGGCTGGGGGAAATCGAGAAACTACCCGTTGCCGACAGCTCCGTGGATGTGGTCATCTCCAATTGCGTGATCAACCTCTCCCCGGATAAGTCCGAGGTCTTCGGGGAGATCTATCGGGCTTTGAAACCGGCGGGGCGCATTGTTATTTCGGACATTCTCCGGTCCGGAGAAATTCCGGAACAACTCCGGAACGACCCTGCTGCCTATACCGGCTGAGTGGCGGGTGCCATTTCACCCGGTGAGGTGAAACGGATTCTCTCCGACCTGGGGTTTCAGGAGGTCACCATCATCCCCAAAGAGCAGAGTAAAAAAATCATTCAAGAATGGAATCTCGGTAAAGGCGCGGAAGAAGCAGTATTTTCAGCCTATATTAAGGCCGTAAAATCCATATAGGAGGGCATAAAAAGGACTACCTCGTAGTCACCAAACTGGATATCGAGAAAAATCATGATTTCAATCTCAAAAGAGAAGAGATCGATAAGCTCAAGGTAGCGGTCAGACAGGCTTGCAGCCCGGGGCAGCCTTTCACGTCAACAGCGGCAAGGCCTTCTGGATCTTGTTGTGGGTAGAGCGATCAAGGGCCTCACAAAATGAACCGTTTGCTTAAGGAGGCAATGTGAAACGACAAAATTCAATTCTTGGCGGGGCTGTGCTGGTCCTGGCGGCGGGTGCGGCGCTCTTCTATTTTTTCAACTTCAGCAGTGACACAGGACAGGCCCTCGCTACGGTCAACGGGGAAATGATCACGGTCGATCATTTTCTCCAGGAAGTTGAAAAAATCCCTGAACCCAACCGCGGCATGTTCAAGGAAGAGCCGGCCAAATTCCTGGAAATGCTGATATCGAGAGAGCTCGTGCTCCAGGAGGCGAAGAAACAGGGCGCTCAACCCGGCGAGAAAGATAAAGGCGAAGATGCGCTGATTCAAACTTTTCTGGAAAAGAAATTCTCATCTCCACCGGCTGTGAGCGAGGAAGAACTCTTAGCTTTCTACGAAATGTACAAGGACAGACTGGCAGGAAAGACCCTGGAACAGGCGGCCCCCTTAATAAAGCAGGTCATCCGGCAACAAAAACAGGAAGAGGAATATATGCGGTATCTGCAAGAGCTTCGAAGCAGTGCGGCCATAGAGATCAAACAGGACAGATTGAAGGGGCTGGCAGCCAAGCCAGCTGAATTCGCCACCAACACAGAGGAAGAGCTTTCCCTTGCGCTCAAGAGCGGCAGGCCGGTTCTGGTCGATTTCGGTTCAAATTCATGTATTCCCTGCCGGCAACTGAGACCCATTTTACAGGACATCAAAAAGGAGCTGGCGGGGAAGCTGGAAGTCCTCATTATCGATATCTACAAGCACCAGGCTCTTGCCGGTCAGTACCGCATCCAGGTGATGCCGACCCTGGTCTTTTTCGATTCTACCGGCAAGGAGGTAGTTCGTCGCCAGGGCTTCATGCCCAAAACGGCACTCATGGAGGAACTCAAAAAGGTAGGAATCAGTTGATACCTGCTCCTGAAGGATAAGCACAAGATAAAAATTGGGAGAGGAGATGAGTCAATGTTCGAAAGTGTATTCCTGACGGTCAGCGAATGGATTGCGAGCGGCACTATGATCGCCGCCCTGGGCTGTTTTTTGTGGGGCATGATAAGTGTCGTGTTCAGTCCCTGTCATCTGGCCTCCATCCCGCTAATTGTAGCATACGTGGGTGGCCAGCAGGCAACTTTGAAACCTGGGGAAGCCGGTTTCTATTCGGTGGCCTTCACTTCGGGCCTATTTATCACCATTGCCCTGATCGGCATCGTCTGCGCCATGCTGGGCCGTATGCTGGGCGATGTAGGCAGCTACTGGCAGATCCTTATCGGGCTGGTCCTGGTCTGGGTGGCCCTGGGTATGCTCGGCGTTGAAAAATGCTCCATGTCAGGAAGCCTACTCTATCGACTCAACTTGAGGGGTCCTTTCGGCGCGTTCGGGCTTGGACTGGCCTATGGAGTCCTTTCGGGCTCCTGTACCTTTGGCTTTATCGCTCCTATCCTGGCCATCATAACGGTTCAAAAGCAGATTGCCACGGGAATCCTTTTCATCCTGCTCTTTGCCCTCGGCCATTGCCTGCCCATAGTGGTGGCGGGCAGTTCCACAGCCGCTGTAAAAAGGCTCATGGAGAACGGCGCCTTGCAAGAGGCTGGTAATTGGTTCAGAAAGGGCGCAGGGGTAATAATCATAATATTAGGAGTTTATTTTATCGTTAATCCGTTGTTAATCTCTGTTTAAAGTCAGGGAGGGGAGGGTAAGGTTATGCTGTTAAAGAGCTATAAAAAAGAGATCTTCAGGCCGGCATGCAATCCCAGCTTCGAATTACTCCACTGCATCGCCCACCTGGAGCAGGATGTTAGCGAGGACCTTCCCTATCTGAACGCGGTACTCGGTGGATTTGAATATTTCAAAGATCCGCCGGCAGTCACCTTCAGGGTGCAAGGAAAAATCATCGCTGTGCATCCCAGAGAAATTGCAGTAAACGCTCTCAAAGACGAAAAGGAGGCGGACAAGATCCTGGAATGGCTGAAGCGCGAAATCAACGAGGCCTGGGAAAAGAGGGCGGAGATCGAACCAAGCTATGAGGGGGCCCCGAAGCCTAAGGTTTTTGAGATTTTAAAGCTCCTGCCAAAGACCAATTGTAGTGAATGTGGTCAGCCAACATGTATGGTCTTTGCGACAAAGATAGCCGAAGGCGTAAAAGGACCGGAAGACTGCCCGCAACTGAAAGAAGAAGAGAGGCTGAAGCTTGAAAAATATATGAGCGTGTTTTGCTTTGATTCATAGGCAAACAGAATGCATGAAGTGAGGTTTTTTATGACAGCACAGAATCCGGTTGCCAAACGCCTTTCTTTTCTCGACCGGTTTTTGACCCTCTGGATTTTTCTGGCCATGGCCGTCGGTGTTTTCGGAGGCTACCTGTATCCCGGCGTGACGGCCTTTATCAATATTTTCCAGTTGGGTACTACGAATATCCCCATTGCCCTCGGGCTGATCCTGATGATGTACCCGCCCCTCGCCAAAGTATGCTATGAAAAGTTGGGATTCGTCTTTCGGGATATCAAGATACTTACCCTGTCCCTGGTTCAGAATTGGATCATAGGGCCGATCCTGATGTTTCTTCTGGCCATCGCCTTTCTTTCCGGACACCACGAATATATGGTCGGGTTGATCATGATCGGCCTGGCCCGCTGTATCGCCATGGTCCTGGTCTGGAACGATCTGGCTAGGGGTGATGCAGAATACTGCGCCGGCCTGGTGGCCTTTAATTCCATTTTCCAGGTGCTGTTCTTCTCGGTTTACGCCTGGTTTTTTATCACCATCCTGCCTCAATTGTTCGGTATCAAGGGTGCGGTCGTTAACATCACCATCGGGCAGATCGCTGAAAGCGTGTTCATTTACCTGGGCATCCCGTTCATTGCCGGCTTAATTACCCGCATCATCGGTTTGAAGACCAAGGGAGAGCAATGGTATAATGAAAAATTCATTCCCAGGATCAGCCCCATCACCTTGATCTCTTTGCTTTTCACCATCGTGGTTATGTTTTCCCTGAAAGGGGAATACATCGTTAAACTCCCCCTGGACGTGGTGCGGATCGCCATTCCGCTGTGCATCTATTTTCTGGTCATGTTTTTGATGAGCTTTTTCATGTCCATGAAATTGGGAGCGACCTATGAGCAGACCACCACTCTATCCTTTACGGCCGCCTCTAACAATTTCGAGCTGGCTATCGCCGTTGCCGTTGCCGTGTTCGGGATCAACTCGGGCGAAGCCTTTGCAGCTGTGATTGGGCCTCTTGTGGAAGTGCCGGTTCTTATAAGCCTGGTCAATGTAGCCCTGTGGTTGAAACGCAAGTATTTCCCTTATGCTGTGGAGACCCCGACCGGGGTCTGCCATGTGACATGCCAACCTTGAAGATGAGACACGCGATATGAAAAAATATTTGGCTATAGCTTACCTGCTCATCGTCATCTTGCTGATTTTCCCTGGCCCTGTTTTTTCGCAAAATAAACAAGGGGTTCCAACACTGGTCCTTAAGGAGCGGGAATTCGATTTCGGAAAGGTCAAGGAGGAGAGCCGAATCACTCATGCGTTCACCTTTTATAACAAAGGAGGCGCACCTCTGGAAATCAAGAAGGTCTCGCCCGGTTGAGGATGCTCCGTGGCCTCCTTTGACAGGGCCATCCCACCCGGCGGGAAGGGGAAGATCACGCTCACAATAAATACAAAAGGGTTTCAAGGAAACATCCATAAAAGTGCCGTCGTTTACACTAACGATCCCAAAATGGCCCGATTCAGCCTTGGAGTCAGGGCGTTTGTATATGTTCCCATTTCCGTTTCGCCGGCTTATGTCGTTCTCCGGGGGAATGCGGATCATGAGATATCGAAAATCGTAAAGATCGTTGCCGGGCTTGAAAAACCCCTTGTCCTTTATCCTGATAAATTCAACCTTAAGGAAAAGATCCTCTATAAGATTAAGGAAATCGAAAAGGGCCGTTCCTATTTGATCCGCTTCACCACTATCCCCGGAAACCCGGGAATTTTCGCCGGGGTTCTCAATTTAAAAACTAATTACGAAGAGAAACCCTTTCTCAATATCCTGGTCAGGACTCATCTCATACAGGGAAAGACAAATCAGGGAAAATAATCCATGAAAAGAGACCGAATCATTAGAAGGACATGGCAAGTCGCCCGACAATCAGCAATGATTATCATTCTGGCTGCTGTAGTAGGTCTTTTAATGAATCAAGTCCGGTCCAGCAAGCTTTCATTAGTGGCGGACTGGTCGCCAAAAGCGAGATTGGCCTTGGACTCGGGGGAGAATATGGTCATTTCTCTCGAACAAGCCAAGGCCCTGTGCTCGGATAAAGAAGCAGTATTCATTGATGCTCGATCTCCAGAGGATTATGCGCGTGGACATATTCGGTGCGCTCAGAATATCCCGTGGCAGTCTTTTGAAAAATACATCGACCGCGTATTAATTGCGATTCCGGATGATACCTGGATTGTGACCTATTGTGACGGTGAGACCTGTTCCCTGAGCGAAGACCTTGCAAGAGAGTTGGTTTCCATGGGTTACGAAAAAGTAAAGGTGCTTTTAAACGGGTGGACAAGGTGGCGGGAGGCTGGGCTTCCTATTGAAAGGTACCAGGATGTTTTTTATTACAATCAGAGGGTATCCTGATGTCGGAAAAAAAGACACATGGTCAAACAGAGATGGAACCTGATGAGGCCTTTGAAAAGAACCGTGGCCACACACCTGGTCAACCCTGTATTTACCTGCCGGTTGAAGAAAAGACATCAGTCGGTTCACGCCTGCTGATCACTCTCTTGCTGAATCTCTTGATCCCAGTGGCCCAGGTCATCGGAGGGGTCTATGCACACAGCATGGCTCTCATCTCCGATGCGACCCATAACTTCAGCGACTTTGTGGCCGTCTTGATTGCCTATGTTGCACATCGCATCGGCAAGAAGGGGGCCTCCTTTCAGAACACCTTTGGCTACAAGAGGGCAGAGATTCTTGCCACCACGCTGAATGTGGCCATTCTTATCGCTGCATCGATCTTGATCATTTACGGGGCGGTTGAGCGGTTTTATCACCCGCAGACGGTTCTCGGTAAGGTAGTCATTTTGATGGGTGGTGTCGGAATTCTGGGTAACGGTCTCTCCGCCTGGGTGCTCCATCGGGACTCAAAACACAGCCTCAATGTGCGAGGCGCCTTTCTTCACATGATAGGTGATCTCCTGACTTCTGTCATGGTTTTGATCAACGGGGTAGTCCTAATATTCAGACCCTGGTACTGGCTGGACCCCCTGATCTCCATTCTCATCGTCCTTTTCATCCTGAAAAACTGCTGGTCTATCCTTAAAGAGGCCGCCGGCATACTGATGAACGCAACCCCCAGAGAAATCGACCTTGAGGAGATCAAGGACTTCCTGGAACAGATCCCCGGCGTATGCGGCATCCATTACCTTCACGCCTGGAATATCTCCGCTTCCAGTATCGGGTTTTCCTGTCATGTGGAAGTGTTGGATCAGCGGGTGAGCAAGACCGAAGCGATTGGGGAGAGGATCCGACACAAGCTTTTACATCGATATGGCATAGATCATCCTGTCCTCCAGTTCGAGACCAGATCATGTGGAAACGGCGGGATTCTTTGTGAGATTTCTTCCGGAGATACAGTAAATGAGTAAAACTCAGAGAGGTTTTTTCTGGAGAAAATTGAGGCAGGATGGACTCCTTGTTTTCTGCGCCCGGCTGATTCTGGGGGTCGTCTTTATCTACGCCAGAATTGACAAAATCTTTGACCCGGCCTCCTTTGCCACAGTGATTTATAATTACCAGCTTCTCCCTGATTATCTTATCAATCTCACAGCGATTGCTCTTCCCTGGCTGGAGCTTATCCTCGGTCTCTTTCTGATTGTCGGCCTGTTTCGGGAAGGGACCGTACTTATTGTTAAGGGACTTTTTGTCCTATTTTTGAGCGCCATGATATTCAACCTGGCGCGGGGCCTGGACATCTATTGTAGCTACTTCCCCACGAGTGCCGATGAGGCAAACGGCGCTCCCATGACATGGTATGTTTTCAGGGACGGTCTATTTCTGCTGCCTGCATTATACCTGTTTTACCGTACCTTTCGAGGAAAGCGGCAGGAGGAGGGGTTTAAGATCGAAAATCGCGGCATACATCCGTTTTGAGTTTATTAGGGCCATAAGAGCCTTTAACAAAAAATGAGGTATCAAGAATGAGTGAAAAAACAAATATCCTGTTTTTATGCACCGGCAATTCCTGCCGCAGCCAGATGGCCGAGGCTTGGACGAACTATCTTAGAGGAGATCAATTTATGGCCTACTCTGCCGGTGTGGAACCGAAAGAGATTGATCCCAGGGCTGTCAAGGCCATGGCAGAGGCAGGGGTTGATATCTCGGCGCAAAGTTCCAAAGACATCGACTCCCTGGGGGATATGGAATTCGACTATGTGGTTACCCTGTGCGACAATGCCAAAGAATCGTGCCCCTTTTTCCCGGCCAGGACCAGGCTGATCCACAAGGGTTTCGACGATCCCCCGAAACTAGCACTGGATACAGATGATGTAGAGGAGGCAATGTCCCATTACCGCCGCGTGCGGGATGAGATAAAGGCCTTTGTTGAAGAACTCCCGGAAGCACTGGCGGGAGGTCAAGAGGAAGAACGATGAATCTGAAAAAGGTAATGATCGAGCTGGATATCGCCGACGTTCAGGAGATTCTTAGGATTGACATGGATGAGGATGCCCGGGAAGCATTGGCGTTTATCAAAGAAACCCTGGCCAAGCAGGTAAAATCTTCGCTGCAACCCCATTGAGTGCCGGTCTTCGAGGCCAGTTACGGTCTCGGAAATGCCGGCAGGTGACACTCCGAACCACATGAGATAAGGGAGGGGAGGATACAATGCCTGGCGTATGGGATTTGCCATTAAAATCCCGTTAAGTGAACTGCCTGCGCGACTGACTGAATTGAATAAGGACAAGATCATCGTTACAGCCTGCCCCCCACAAGGACCATAACATCAAGGCCATGGTCTACTTGAAGACCAAAGGCTTTTTTTCAAACTATTTGGCGGACGGTCTTATGGGGTTATGGGGTGGCCTACACATGGGCTTCTTTTCTTCGCCAGGCGAAAAAAATCCTCCTCTTTCCAACCCATACGCGGCAATCACCATCAAGTTTTCAGGGAAAAGGATGGGCATATTTGACGATAAAGGGGGTCGGAGTTTTGAAGGCTCAGGAAGGGCAATTAAATCCTCTTCCAATGATGACTTTCAAGGCCTGAGATATTTTTTCGGCAAAGAAAGTTGACTTGCAAGATGAAGCATGGTAATAAATCTTTCAGATTGCGGCTGAAGCCGTTCAGTTTAATTGGAATAAAGACCAAAGCTTACGCGGAATATAATCACTGCTGCCAAATAGTAGCGGTTCCGTAAATAATAAACGGAGAACTAGGCCACGAAGGTCCAGGCACCCCAAAAATGGGATGCGCCTTCATGGCCTTTTCTTTTTTTGGGAAACGAATGATTCGCGGCATAGACCCGGCGAATCAGGAGATAAAAAAGTTAAGAGTGAAGGGCGGCATCTGCCGGCCAAGGTTTTCCACCGCCCTCCAGGTGAAGTGCTTGTTGAAAGTAACAGCCTCAGTCATAAAATTATAAATGGTGCTTCTTTTTTTCAACACACAGTATGTTAGCCAGGAGTTTAGTTGAGGAGGCGAGTAATGGATCTGTTGAAATGGATTGGTATGGTGTTGGTTATGGTGGTATTAGGATACCCATTATCGCTGTCAGCGCAGGAAAAGCCAAACGAAGTGCATCGTCTGGGTGACGTGGTGGTTTCAACCACCCGGTCAGAGATGCCGGTGTTCGATGCGGCTCAAAGCGTAACGGTCATTTCCAGCGAGGAACTCATGGACTCTCCCTTCGAGCGTGTAGAGGACATCGTGCGCAGTGTGCCGGGCATGTATAATTTCCGGCATTTCGCTTTGCAAACCAACGGCATCTTAAGCCCATTAAAAATGCGCGGTGTGGGCAGCAACAGAATCTTGATACTGGTGGACGGGGTGCCGCAGAACGACAATTTCAACAACGCCATCGCCTGGGTGGGGTGGGGACATATTCCCAAAAAAACCATCGAACGCATCGAAATTGTGAGGGGGCCGACCTCGGCGCTTTACGGATCAGAGGGGCTGGGCGGCGTGATACACATTATCACCAAAAAACCAAGGGCAGAGAGACAACCCTCGGTTCGCGGAGAAGCTGGAACGGCGGATACTTACGGCGGATACGGCTTCCACAGTCAGAAAATCAAGGACTTCGGCTTCATGGTGGCCGGCGGTTACGAGGAGAGCGATGGGTTTTACATGGTGGAAAACCCAAAAGACTACGAAATCAAACGCTACCGGGAGGTCTGGAAAGGCCTTGGCAAGGCGACCTATGATGTAACTCCCACATCCGAAATTTCTCTTGCGGCCCTCTATTACGACCATGACATGGGCCAGGGTCGTGAGTTCTTTCACAACGATCTTCAGCTCGACCAGTACTGGCTGAATTATTCCCATAAAGGTGCAATGTTTGGTCTGAAAGGCCTGGTGTATCTAAATCGTGCCGACAAGACAGCCTTCCAGGATACGGCCAACAATAATTTCACGTCGCCCTTCAGAGACGAAAAATTCAAGGGGACCCAGACCTGGGGCGCTGATCTTCAGGGTACGCTCTTGAATTGGGACCCCGCGCGGATAACCATCGGCACTTCGTTCAAGAAAGCCGAATTCGAGTATGACGAAGACTACCAAGGAAACACCCGGGACGCAGGCGCCAGGGGCACGCAGCAGTCCATCTCGCCTTTCGCAAATTTGGACTATCGTTTACTGGATGACAACCTGATTATAAACCTCGGAGCAAGGTATGACTGGATCAAAACTTCGGACGGAGCCAACTGGGACACGGCCGCAAGCGCGGGCAAGCCGGCCTACAGAAACAGGTATGATTCCAACACGGAGGGCAACTTTTCCCCCAAACTGGGTGTCGCCTGGCATCCCGATGACAAGACCACATTTAGGGCGTCCGGCGGAAAGGGCTTTCGTGCGCCCAGTCTGTTTGAGTTTTACAAGGTACACGTCCGCCAAGGCGGCACATTTTATCGTGAAGCCAACCCGAATCTGGAGCCTGAGGAAATCTGGTCCTATGATGTCGGGGTGGAGCGTTTCCTGACCGACACACTCTGGGGCAGAGTGACTTTTTACCAGTCGTTTGCCAAGGATTACATCGGAGACCGTCTCACCGGCACCGGCATCTTTGGCGGAGGCAAAACCCGGTATGAGTATCGGCTGGACAACATCAGCGAGGTGGATATTTACGGGGTTGAAACGGAACTGGAGTGGTATGCCCTGCCCGATCTCACCCTTTTTGCCAGCTACACCTTCAATATTTCAGAGGTGAAAAAGGATGACAACAACGCCACTCTGGAGGGCAACTACCTGCCCAACGACCCTAGGCATAATGTCCATTTCGGATTCCGGTACGACAATCCGAAAATCGTCAATGTTTCGGTGATTGCCAATTATTACGCCGATATCTATTTCGACAACGAGAACACCTTGACGGAAAGCAGCTATTTTACCGTGGATGCCTCTGTCTCGCGCAGGTTTTTCGATCAGCTCACGGCCTATGTAAACGTGGAAAACCTTTTTGACAAAGAGTATCCTATCTTCCGCTCCCTTACCTCGGAAACCATTGCCCCTGGTGTAATCGTTACCGGCGGCGTGAAGTTTGAGTTCTGATGCAAAAGCAGATCTTGCGCAACGGCGCAAACACGCGAAGAGATTCCCACGGGTTTTTGAAAGCATTGGGGAAAGACCCGTCGATGCAAAAGGAGGTGAGTTTATGACCGCAATTCAAAAACACGCCGCGTGCCTGTTGGCGGCATTCCTGACCATCGCATTTTTTCTAAGCCGGCCCGCATACGCCCACTACCTCTGGGTGGTGCAGGAGAGCGACCGATACGTGATTGCCCGGGGTACACCTCCGGAAGATCAGGAGACATACAACCCTGAAGCGGTCACACTCATAAGGGTCTTTGATCAAGAGGGAAATAAGATCCCTATCAAGCGTGTCAATGAAAACGGCCGGGTTTATTTCCAGGCACAACAGTCTCCCGCCATTACTGCGGTCATGTGCGACTGGGGAGGCAGGGTGAAAACCACCCGCGGAAAAAAGCTCATGACACGGAAGGAGGCTGAGGCCGAGGGCTTCAAGGTGCTTGAGGCCTTTGTGTCCACCCAGACATCCAAAACCCTTTTTCAAGACGGGGCAGCTGTCTGCAAGAATCTGGGGATGCGATTCGAACTTGTTCCCCTGAAAAGCCCGTTACAGCTCAGACCCGGGACCCAGCTGAAGATACGGCTCCTGTTTGACGGCGCGCCTCTTCAGGACGTCACCGTCTCTACAGACAGGCGTGTCGAGGCTAAGACGGACGAGAAGGGGATCGCTCGGTTGGATGGCAGCCACGAGGGATGGAACATCGTCATGGCAAGGCACAAAGTCGTGGCCTCCGGCGATTCGGGCATCAACTATCATCAGTTCATGACCTTTTTACTGTACAGGGTTCCATGATAAAACGATGCACACACTCCTGTTTGCTGGCTTCCATTCTCGTCTTCAGCCTATTTTTTGGACCTTGGGATGCCGATGCTCACGGAACAGCC
This sequence comes from uncultured Desulfobacteraceae bacterium, assembly GCA_964627015.1. Taxonomy (GTDB): domain Bacteria; phylum Desulfobacterota; class DSM-4660; order Desulfatiglandales; family Desulfatiglandaceae; genus CAZVGY01. The sequence goes on along the minus strand of CAZVGY010000005.1, from coordinate 2,685 downwards.
TTCAGGCTGCTCCAGAATTCGACGCTGGCTGCCGTCCAATTCCATTATTCAGATGGCGAACCCATGGCCTATGCCGAGGTGCTGGTGTTCAGTCCGCAGGACCTTAAGGTGGAACACCAGAATGGAAGGACTGACCGGCATGGAACGTTCGCCTTTTGCCCGGACAAGCCCGGCGCTTGGCGGATTACCGCCAGCGACGGCATGGGGCATCTGTGCGAGGCAACAGTGGATGTGAGCCAGGATTCGCCCACCGGAAAGGCGGACAGATTCCGCCAGGAGACAGACAACCAACTACTTGTTGCGGGATCCAGAACATTGAAGATCATTGCCGGGCTTAGCCTGATCGGCAATCTCGCACTTGCAGCCTGTTTCTTTCGCCGAAGATCGAACACACCTAAGGGGGAATATTGAGATGAAAACAGAAAAGGAATGGTGTTACCCGACGGTTAGAAGTATATGGACGTTTCTTGCTTTTTCTCTGATGCTCTCGCTTGCGGCACCATGGCCGGTCACAGCTCAGGGAAAGGGAAAGCTCTATGTGGTGGGAATGGGGCCAGCCGGTCCGGACCTGACTGCGCCCAGGGCCCTTGCAATTGTTGAAAAGGCCGATGTGCTCCTTTGCTCTCCAAGGATGCCTCAGCGTTTTGCAGCCTTTGGCCATACTATTGACCCTTCCAAAATCGCCTTTGACCCCTGGAAACTCCTTTTTGACAAAAAAACTCAGCACTTGAAACATTCCAGTCCCAAGGCATGGTCTGAACGGATTCAGGTTCAGAGAAGGAAAATTCAGGCATTTATTCTAAAACAGATCGAGGAGGGGAAGATCGTTGCCATGATGGACGGGGGCGATCCCTGCGTATACGGGCCTTCACTTCAGTACATCCTCAAGGACTTCGATGTCCGCCTTTTCGAAGTGATCCCGGGCATGGGGGCGGTCAATGCAGCGGCAGCCGCTCTTAAACGTCCCCTAACAACAGATGATTCAAGGTTCGTCATGCTGACCTCCTACGAGTCCCTTTTCGGCGAAGGTCCAGAAACGCGGGAAGACCTCCTTGGGGACATTTCAAAATACAAGAGCACTCTGGTCCTGTATATGTCGCTCCGTAACATGGATGATTTGGTGGACAGATTCACCCGGTACTACACTGTCGACTTACCTGTAGCCGTTGTCTATTTTGCCGGCTACGCGGACAAAGAGCACTTACTCAGGGGAACTCTCAAAGACATCGTACAGCAGGTCCGAAAAATGGATGAGAAATGGCTCGGCCTGGTGATCATAGGGGAGGCGGCCCGATAGGGCGCTGGGCAGGAAATATTTGGTCACAGGCGCGTTACCCTGAAACTAAACGTGAAACCGTTTCATGTTTTGAAACATCCTCCCTTATCCTCCAATCTTTCCTCTTTGCCTTCTGCAATCCAACCTTTTGATATTATAAGTAAAAATGTTTTTTCGCGAATAGGTGAGCCTGGCCTTCTATTTGCCTTAATAATTTGCAATCTGATAATGTGAAGTTTTCACACTCAATGGAATAGAGCAGACGGAGAACCATGAGAGACTTTATTAAGATAATCTGAAAAATTAAAAAAGGAAAGAACAAAAATGGAGATGCATGAAGCACAAATTATTGCATTGCTGATTACGGGTCTGGGCGTTGGATTCGCTTCAGGTCTATTGGGTGTAGGTGGGTGTTTTATCATGGTCCCAGTTCAGTTCTGGGCCTTAAAATCCATTGGCGTGGACCCCACCATCGCCATTCGGATCGCCTTCGGGACCAATCTCCTGGTGGTTCTACCCACGGCCTTCAGCGGCGCCTTGACCCATCACAGGAAGGGGGCTGTCCTCTGGAAGGCAGGGGTGACCTTCGGCATCGCCGGGGCCATCGGGGCATTTTTCGGGGCCTTTATCGCCTCTCACCTGCCGGGGAAGGTCTTGACGGTTGTCTTTGGAATTGCCATCATCCTCGGCGCCCTCCGGATGCTAACGGCCAAGCCGCCGCAAATCACCGATGAACCATCGGACAGCCTCGCGGCTTTTATCCTGTGGGGGATTCCCCTGGGCATCGTCTCGGGCATCATCGGCATCGGCGGCGGGGTGCTCATGATCCCCATAATGGTCTATTTCCTCAAATTTAAAATGCACCAGGCCGTGGGCACCTCTACGGCCCTCATGATCTTCACTGCCATCGGCGGAGCACTCTCCTTTCTGATCAACGGGCTCGGGGTCGAGGGGCTTCCCCCCTATTCAACTGGATATCTCAACTGGCTACAGTGGATACTCCTAGCCGGGTGCAGTGTCCCCCTGGCCATTGTCGGGGCGAAAACGGCGCATCTTTTGCCGGCCAGGCAACTCAAATACATATTTATCGCTTTAATGTTTTATATGGGCCTCAAGATGATCGGGGTTTTTTCGTGGTTAAATTTGCCGATTTAAAATCATTATAGCCCTATTTTAAGGTAGAGGAAATTTTGAAAACAATTTAACTACCGGAGGTGAAAAAATATTTGAAAAAATACTATGTCCTACTGATTTTTCAGATATTTCTAAAAAGGCGTCAGCATCTTTCCCTTTATTCTTTTTTCCTCAGTCGTTGACTATTTCCAAATGAAACCTTAAAATGTGTCATAAACCGATAATGTTGTCATCATCGTAATGTTGAGTTCCCTCTCTATCTGCCTTATATTTCT
>CAZVGY010000004.1:0-71246 GCA_964627015.1 uncultured Desulfobacteraceae bacterium | reverse complement strand
TTTCTATGCTGGACTAAAAATGTTCAGGGAAAACCCCCTGTTCTAGTCAAGACCCAATCTGTAATTATTAAATTTATTCTATTTTTGTCTTTTCTCCATGATTTTGATATAAATGTGTCAACTTTTAAAAAACCCGAATTATCCGTTTTCCGGATAATATATATCTTATGCAGTAAGCAGAGAATATGCCATTACCAGGAGCGCTACTTGGTGATACTTGGATAAAGTACACTGCCAGGACTGTTCTATTGTTAATTGTTTGGTGTGCTAAAAACGGAAAAACATGTCGACAGCATGTTGCTTGATGAAAAACGTGCAATCATTAATATCGAGGAATCGATAAAAGAGGAGGCAAAATGAAAACAAGCATAAAAACCAGCTGCTTAATGATGTTGGGCATCTTTATTATGTTAACAGCCGTATACTGGTCTCATCAGGATAAGGCCTATGCCGGCGGTGGCATCAACTACCAGGTCACGATTCATAATCCGACCAAACTTACATGTAAAGTCACAGTATGGGTGGACAAAGTAACCACAGCAGGCAACATGGGTGAAAAAACAATATCATCCGGAGGCTCTGCGACCTGGGGAACAGGCGCCTGGTGCCCTATTGGCGTAACGGGAAAGATTTACAGCAGCGCGGACAAAGCATGGCTGAAAATGCAGGACACAAATTGTTACGGCAACAAACAGTCTATGGAATGGGCACCCGCTTGTTGCTGGAACACCACCATGGATGTAACCAGAAAGGTCGGTGTCGGTTATCCCAATGTACGGGATGACGATTACGGTTTCTCCAAATAATCAAAACATCCGAATTCGGGAAGAATTCCAAAATTCCGGGGACAGTATATCAGGGGTGTAATCTGCTGATAGCACACAAGATCGGCCAATAAATTTCATCAACCACCTCATTATGCGGGCATTTAATGCCTGACGTGCAACGATAGTTTCACGATACTTCTTTCTATAAAAATCGAGTTATTATCATTTTTCCTTCCTTTTTCATGGTCCGGTTTTCTTTTTTTGATTTGGTCAAAGTGAGCCCTTATGCAAATAAACAGCAGCTCCATAAAATAATCAACATTCTCCAACTCAGGATCGATGCCGGCGCTCACCATTAGATAAAGAAACCTTGCAGCGTGACATTGCGGAAGGCTCAATCTTTTTATCATGATTGCAGGCGGCTCATGGGTGAAGACAGCGAGCAATCTTAGACATATTAGACGACCACTCATGACGAAAAGTCTCCTCTGAGCATCTTTAACGGTAAGGTTATAAGAGCAGACAGTCCATATCACAAAAGGAGGAGGGGATAATGAGAAAGATGATATTTTTAGGTGTGTTCATCTTTTCATGCATACTAATGGAAAGTGTCTGTCCTGCCTGTACTGATTTTCAGGTGAAAGCAAAAGACGGAAGTGTAATTATCGGCCGCTCCATGGAATTTGCAATGGGAATGGATTCCGAGATAGTTTTCTTTCCCAGAATGGAAGAAATGGCCACCACGACGCCTGATAAAAAGACGGGTATCCGTTGGAATCCCAAATACGGGTATCTAGGCATTAATGCACTTGGTGAGAAGCTGGCGTTCCTTGACGGAATGAACGAGGCTGGGCTATCAGTGGAATTCCTATGGTTTACTGAGAGCAAATATCAGGAAGCTAAAAACGACGATTGGCTTTCTATAGGCGATCTCAGTCACTGGCTACTGGGCAATTTCGCAACTGTTGATGAAGTAAAGAGGGCGCTTTCCCGCATTACAGTGATCGGCGTTTATGTTCCACAACTGGGTATGGTGCCCGGTTTACACGCAGCACTGCATGATGCCCGGGGCAATAACATCGTGGTGGAGTTCATTAGCGGAGAAACAAAGATTTACGATAACCCTATCGGTGTGATGACCAACAAACCAGCTTTTGACTGGCAACTGACGAATCTTCGCAATTACGTAAATCTTGACCCCTATGATAAAGAGGAAAAAATGATCGCCGGGGTAAAGATTTGTCCGGCAGGCAGCGGCACCGGCTGGCTGGGAATGCCCGGTGACTGGAGCCCACCTTCCCGCTTTATTCGCACGGTGATGATGGTCCATTCAGCTGATCCCGTCAATAATGCCATGGAAGGGGTCAATCTCGCAGAACATATTCTCAACGCGGTAGATATTCCCATGGGTGTCATAAAAACTAAAGACATTAAAAATAAAGACATGATCGACTATACACAATGGATTGTGATCAAGGATTTGACAAACAAGGTTTTGTATTTCCGCTCCTACCGGGATCTTTCTCTCAAAAAAATAGATATGAAAAAACTAAACTTTAGCCGCGGCGCGGAAATTAGAACGATCCGCATCGAATCCGGAATTCGAAGGATTCTAGATGTGACGGAGAAATTAAAAGGTCATTAAAAATGAATAACCATTCGACAATCACATCACTGGTTTTTTTTCTTTTATTCTGTGGGGGGGGTATCTATGCTATGGCCTAGTTGCGGCAATGCCGGAGACAACAAAAAAACGAGTTGGCATTTAACATCATCTGCCGACTTTGCTGAGAACCTTGTCGAAACCTTATGGACTGCCGAGCTACCTCCTGAAAGCAAATATAATACGATCGGTGTACGCCGTTTGGCTCTGAAAGACCGGGCAGCGTATGAGGGTGCGCTCGTACATCTCCCGGGATCTTCTTCAAACGGAAATTTCTACACTAATTCCGAAAACTACGATTTTCGAATTTATCTGGCCAATCGCGGCTACGATGTTTATACCGTTGAATACCGCACCAGTTTTATCCCTAAAACTGAAACGGATTACTCCTGCATGGCAACCTATAAAACAGGGGTGACACTTGCTGATATTCAAACGATTATCGAATTTGTAAAACAGAAGACAGGGAAGCAAAGATTTTTTTTATCCGGTCACAGTACCGGTGCACGATATGTTTATCTCTATGCATGTACCAGAGAGGCTGAGGACCTTGCTGGAATAATCCCTATGGACGGATCACCATGGGAAATGAATGGCCGCCCTGCTCCTGAATCAACGATGGACATCCATTTAGGTTATAATGCTCTGGTTTCGGGAGACACCGAAGCAAACAGAAATCTTTTTCAAAGATGGGGATTAGAACCAGACGCTGGGTATTATGATGTTCGTATAGTTGATTGGGCACCGGAAATGGGAGAAGCAATGCGAACCTACTTTTCGCCTCCTCCATATGGTCCGCAATACGGTCCTTTTGCAGGGTTTCCGACTGTTTCAGATTATATCGCCGACCAGCTCCAAAATATTTGGGGATATGCGCAGTTTACCAATATAAAAAATGGGTATGCCAAGGTTGACGTCATGATGAATATGATGTCTAGAATAGGTGTTTCCTGGCCATTGGTTGATTATCTGGAAGATGCTTATCTGGGCAACTGGAAAGGGAATCCTCCGGTAACTGAATTGAAGTTTGTAAAAAATGTTGAAAAAATAAATACGCCAATTCTGGTATTCGCTTCAGAAATGTGGAAAACGGCAGTTGGTTATGAATACCGCTGGAAACGTGAAGGCTATGAAATGATCAAAAGTACTGACCGGCAATATATTCTGCTCAAGGGCTTTGGCCATATGGATATTCTTGCCGGCGAGAAAGCCAGGGATGAAGTCTTTGTGTTATTGTATAACTGGCTGGAAGTCCATAAATGATTATCCTCTTTTTGAGTCATAACCAGATTTCACCTGTCAAGCATATCATAAGTAATCATCAGCGACATTTAAACATGTCGTATCCACAGGCTCGCGGCGAATAGTTGCGATCAGTGTCATATACCACAACCTCTATCAATAATGTGATATGTGAAGATTGCCGAACCGTCTGTCTGTAGATCAATTGGCTATTGCCTTCAAATAGAGGGAGTTAAATTAGCGCTTACCAGGGTTTTACCTCGAGGGTTTACAACGTCTTTTCTATTATATCTTGAACAATTTGAAGAAATCTCCTAATACTTAAAGGCTTTTCCAGATAAGTTAAATGATTATCCTTAAAAAAATCCATTGCTTCTTGTGATATTTCATCAGAACAAAAGAGAAAGTTTCGGATAATATGAGGGTTTAGCTCAATAGCCTCCTGATATAGCTCGATGCCACTCATTTTGTCCATCTTAACTTCTGATACAACTACGTTAAAAAAAGTGTTTTTGACCTTTTGTAAACCCTCTCTGCCGTTGGCTGCTTCCTCAATTATTCCCATTCTTTTAAGAATATCCGATAAAAATGACCTGAATGAAGTGTCCTCATCTACAATAAGAATTTTTTTCTTCCAAATATTATTTAACCTAGCCAAACTCTCGGTTGGCTGCATTTCTTTTGGAAGATCTTCTAAAAATTTTTGAATCCTTTCTTTGTGAGCTTCAATAGTTGCTGCGGTGTGTTGAAAATCAGTATTAAAATTTGCAACTAAATTCATTGCATATACGAAAATGCTATTCCACTCTGAAAACTCAGCTTCGACGATAAAATTAACCAATTCACTTTTAGATAGATTTGGTTGGTCTTTCATTAAATAATATAATTGTTTAAAAGGACCCTCTATCTCTTCTTTAGTAACAGAATCTATGGTTATTCCAAATTTTGGCAGCGATTCAGCATCTTGAATAGCTTGTATTGCTTTAGCTAAAAGTAAGGCATGCCATTCCTCATCCTGATACAATCTTGAAAGAAAAGAGGAAAATTGTTGATCCGCTGCAAATCGCTCCGAAGCCTTAAGATAGACATTGCCGGCGAGCAATTCTATACTTCTAAGCCAATTAATGATTTTTACAAAATTCATAGAACCTTGGTCCTTTTTCGATTAAACTTAGAGTCACAGTACGAAAAATGACCACTTTTTATTCTCTGATCCATCACAACCATTTGAACAACCAATGTAAAAACATATACTTTGTTCCCGGCATTTTGCAAAGCATTTCTTTTAACGATTTGGCAAGCAACTTTATCCCTTTGCGAAAAAGTCCCTTGGAGCTTTCAAGAAGTTACAGACTCCAACCCCATATTAAAGGCCCGCCAACAATGCAGAGAATAATTCACAGGGAATTAGGGAAAGTTGTTGACTAGGTTGAATAAATTCCGGCCATTGATAAGCATAACCTGCCTGGTTTCTGCACCTCGGTTGAGATATCTTCTATGGACCACAGCCCTACCCAAACCTGCGATAAGAAAATATTATGCGGAAGGAAAAGGGTGGTATAGTATACATGTGCATGCCGTGGCAAACGGAGAAACAGAAGGTTCTGAAGGAATGGACACCGTGCTTCTATCCAAAGAGGGATCTTGATCGTTTGAAAGTTCAATGGGATGCAATTGGAATAAAGTTCGCCAACCAGCCCTTCAACAAGGGCGGCTGAAAAATCGCTGGGTTGTTAAGGGCGCGTTAGGCCGTGACCGAATCTATTCTCACTCATAAGGAGATTTCCCGAAATGGACATTCCACGGATCTTCAACATCACCGAGAGTGCTCACCGGATCCATAACCCGTTCACACCCGAAAAGCTCGCCACTCTCGGAGCGGCGCTGCGTCTGGAATCGGGGACCCGAGTGCTCGACCTCGGCAGCGGTTCGGGGGAGATGCTGTGCACCTGGGCACGCGATTACGGAGTCATCGGCACTGGCATCGACATGAGCCAGTTGTTCACCGAGCAAGCGAAACTCCGCGCTGAAGAACTCGGCGTCGCCCATCAAGTCAAATTCATCCATGGCGATGCTGCCGGCTATGTCTCTGACGAGAAAGTCAGTGTGGCAGCCTGTGTCGGTGCCACTTGGATCGCCGGGGGAGTCGTCGGTACTATCGAGCTTCTGGCGCGGAGCCTGCGCACCGGAGGTATCATCCTCATCGGCGAGCCCTTCTGGCGAAAGTTACCGCCGACGGAAGATGTTGCCAAGGAGTGTCTTGCCAACTCAATCTCCGACTTTCTCATGCTTCCAGAACTTATCGCGTCTTTCAACCATCTTGGCTATGACGTCGTTGAAATGGTTTTGGCTGATCAAGACAGCTGGGACAGATACGAGGCGGCCAAATGGCTCACCATGCGCCGATGGCTTGAAGCCAATCCCGAAGACGAGTTCGCGAAAGATGTTCGAGCCAAACTGACCTCGGAACCCGAGCGCTACACCGCTTACACGCGTGAATACCTGGGCTGGGGTGTGTTTGCGCTGATGCAGCGGTGATGAGGGGATTTCAATGGTGAATGGTGAATGGGAGTCGGACCAAGCCATTGTGAATGGGACTTGAATGGGGGTCGGGCCAAGCCATCAGGTTGAAATGGTTTGAGAAATATTAAAAAAGGCACCCCAAAATGGGCTTATAATCACTTTTTTAATCCTGAAAAGAGCCTTTTTTAAGGATAAAAAGATAGAGGTTTTCAGATATCAACTATGGACCACAGCCCTACCCAAACCTGCAATAAGAGAATAATACCTCCATGAAAATAGTGCTGGCCACATTCGGATCACGCGGTGATGTACAGCCCATGATCGCGCTGACTCTAGCCCTGCAGTCAGCCGGCCATGATGCACTCCTGGCCGGCCCCCCTGAAAAGGCTTCATGGATCAGAGAAATGGGATGCAGGTTTCATCCACTTGGAAGGGATATAACATCCTTTATAGACGGTATGGAAAATGCCCACTCCATTCGCGCTGCAACCCGATTTACAAGGTTTTTGCGAGATGAGATAGATGCCCAGTTCGATTCGGTACCTGATATTATATCCGGAGCCGATCTGGTCCTGGGCGCTTCACTGGTGTTTTCCCTGTCTTCCATCACTGAGGCCATGGGCATCAGATACAGGTTTATCGCTTTTGCCCCTCAACTCCTGCCCTCTTCCCATCATCCTTTTATGGCATTTAAGCACCAGCTTTTTCCGGGATGGATGAACAGAATGGGATGGAACCTGGCCACCTGCCTGGATAAACTAAACTTATCAAGGCTCATCAATAGGAATCGTCGCAAAATCGGTCTTGCACCTTTAAAATCCGCCTGGGAGCATATCCTTGGAGAAAATGTTATTCTAGCATCCGATGGAGAGATTGCGGGGGTTCCGCCCGATTCTTCTATCTCCTGTGTTCAGACAGGGTATATGCACCTTGTCCAGCCTTCTTACCCATTCCCCGAACTTGAAGCATTCCTGAGCGCGGGCCCTCCTCCTGTTTATTCAGGCTTCGGAAGCATGCCGAAAATGGACCAGGCGAACATTGTCCCTATAGTGGTTAAGGCTGCCAGGGATAATGGTTTGAGGGTGGTGATATCAAAGTTCTGGGATGAACCTTCCGAATTTTCGGGGTCTGAAGATGTTTTTTTTATTCAAAGATACCCTCACCTGGACCTGTTCCCGCGCATGGCAGCGGTTATACATCACGGAGGGGCGGGAACAACTGCAACAACTGCCAGGAGCGGTGTTCCTCAAATAATCGTTCCTCATATACTGGACCAATATTACTGGGGGAACCGAATCCATCAGTCACGGCTGGGCCCAAAACCGATATGGAGGGTCAGACTGACCGCTGAAAAACTTTCCCGGGCCATAAAGGAATCCGTCACAAACCAGAGGATGATAAAAAAGGCCGCAAGGGTGGGAAAAACATTGCGGCGGAAAGATCCGCTCGGAATTGCAGTCAGGGAGATAGAACGCATGGATCGCCCGGTTGAAGGCCGCATAAGTAATGCTGGCCTCGTTTCCAAATTCGCAGGCCGACGCCCCACCTGGTTTTGAAAGGGAGGTTGCAACGTCTGGATTGATGTAGGCACGGTCATGGTCCTGCTCCTTATCCTCTTGCAATTTTGGATATCGTATACATATCACAGTCGCACTAAATCCTGTGATACGAAAATAATATCATTAGCCACAAAAAATCAGGTCCTTTGATAATATTGAATCATATTCAACAATTTTCTCTCTATTTCCCCATAAATTCCTCTGATTTTTATCTTTTCCCATGGGTGGCACACTGCACGGTGGTTGACGCACATACACGGGGGATCAGGGCTCCCATTAATATTTTTACAATCTCGATTCGAGAAACGCTTTCTTGCCGGTCAGTACAGGTTCAGTAAAATTACAAATAAACCACAGAATATCGTACACATACGACGGCTTTTCTGATTTATCAGCGATCATTTCAATAAAATTTATGAAAGAAGGGAGGGCCAAATAATCTCGCCCCGACCAGCCTTCGCCTGGAGCAAGCGGAGAGTGCAGCCTGTGGCGCTGTAGTTCTAACAAAGGCGTACTGAAAACCATTTGCGCCCGATACGTAATAAAATTTGACCATTACCAGTGCCAAGGGTCTGATGCTCCGCCTCGCGATCTTCATTCAAAAGATGACTTCTTTCCCTGAATCAGATCTCATGGACAAACACCTGTTCTTTGGCATCCATATTTCTGGCGATTTCAACGATTCTCATGTGATGTGTAAAGAGTATGACCTGGTTCTTTTCGGCCAGCCGGGCCAGCGCCCTGAGTGTAGCTGCAGCTCGACTATCATCAAAGTTGATCAGAATATCATCTACAATAAACGGCATCGGTTCACCGGATGCCAGGCGCGATTCCAGGGTGGCAAGCCGCAGGGCAAGGTATAATTGGTCACGAGTGCCGTCGCTCATCCCCTCCACCCTGACCCAGGCCCCATCAGGCCGGATTCCTATGAGAACAGATTTACCCTGGTCATCGATTTCGGTGCGCAGACCCGCAAAAGAGTCAAGGGTAATATCCTTGAAATAGCGTGATGCCTCTTTCAGTACAGGACCCTGGTGCTCTTCACGATAGCGCTCTATGACATCCTTGAGGATCCTGGATGAGAGCTTAATACGAATAAATTGTTCGGTCAGGCGCCGGATTTTGGCCAGGACCTGTTGCGATTCTTCTTGAAATTCCGCCGCGCGGTCGCTGCCATCCATTTTTGCCATCTCGTTCTTTTCCCGGCCTATAGCCTCTGTCAGCTGTTGGATCTCGGGATCAAGCCTGTCCTCGATTTCACGAGACAGTGCCTGGATCTGTCCCGGAAGCGCGTCAGGATCGACCTCTTTTATCTGTTCCTCAAGATCGGAAAAGGGTATTCCTTCCTCAATCTGTGCCAGGGTGGACTCAACGTCCGAGAGTTTTTCTTTCAGCCGCACATACTCGAGGGATCGCTGCTCAGCCTGATCAAGGTCTTCTTCATTTTCGCATCCTGCCAGTGCCATGAGAGCAGTCATCTGTTCGGCGTTGCTCCTGAGGAATGTCTGAGATTGAAGGATTTCTTCTTCGAGGCCCTTAATATCTTCTAGATGCTGCTGGAATACAGCCTGATCCTGCCGGGCGGCATTAAGGCGGGCATGGAGATCAGAAACAGCCTGAACAATTTCAGTTTCCTGAAGGCCGGGAGCCACCTGCTCAAGCAGATGCGCCAGACCTTTTTCAAAGTTCTCATTATCCCTGTCAATTCCTTCGATACGCTTGCGGAAATCCTCCGCCTCAGCCAGCTTATCCAGACAGCCCTGCAAGCTGTCTATAAAATCGGTGACTTCATCGGGGACAGTATTACTGTCAAGCCCCAGGGGAATAAGAGCCTCAGACCATCTGGCCTTCCACTGATCGAGTTTTTCCTCGGACTTCTCTCTCTCATCCCTGGCAGTCGCCAGGGACTGCTGGAGTTCATCAATCTTGTTTCCCAGCTTTTCCCGCTTTGTTTGTTCGGTTTTAATAGAATCCAGAAAGGTTTCAGCATAAAGAAGAACCGGGGCTAATTCAGGCCCTGTGAATTCCGACTTATCACCAATCTTCCGGAGCTCATCAAGCAGTTTATCCCTCAGCGCCTGCCTCCGCTCTTCTTTGCCTTCCATTTCCCCGGATGCTTTTTCAGTCTCCGCTAATTTGAAACGAAGCTTTTCGAAGCGGGAAATCCACTGCCTCATCTCCCCTGGAGACAGGGGAACGATATCACAGGGCGCCCAGGTCTCATGCCAGCGTCGATCGGCCTCAGAAAAAACGGATTTCACCTCCTCTGACTCGATGTCCAGTTCTAGGAGGCGCTTTTCGAGATTATCGATCCGCGATTTCAGTGAAGCATGCTTCTGCACCCGGTCAGCCTCCCGGCGCAGGCGATCAGCGGTTTGATCAGCGTCATTGACAAGCCCTTCATATGCATCAGGTAAGGACGTTTCCGGGGAAAATCTTGTAATCTCTTCAGCAAGATCTTCTCCCTCTATCCACTGCCGCCTGATCAGTTTCCACCCTGAATCTCTCCTGGAGCGGATCAGGGCCAGGTCACCTTCTGCAGGCACTTCCCCGGCATGCTCCATCTCGTTTATCTGGGTCAGAAGCTGGCGCAATTCATTCTGCAAATCCTCTTTCTCTTTTTGAATCTGTTTTTTCCTGTTATGGATAGAATTCAGTTCCTCCTCAAAACGGTTTACAGATTCCTGAACAGGAATGGCCAGTCTTCCGATCTGGTCCAGGGGACCGTTCCAGACGCCCAGCCGGCTCAACTCATCCCGGCAATCTTCCAGACCGGCTTTCACAACACGCTCTCTTTCTATCAATTCCCCATCAAGATCGCCTGCTCTTTGTGCCAGTTTAACCATTTGAGCCAGGCCACCTGTATTCCCGGCAGGGGGAAATATGAAAAGCTCCTCCCGGGCCTTTGTAAGGGATGTTTCATATTTCCGTGTTTCCCGTTCAGCCTGCTCGATCTGCTGAACAAGGGCCTCGTATCGATTGCCCAGATTAAGGATTGTCTTCCGTCTTGAGAGGCTGGATCGAAGCGTCTCGGCCTGGTCCAGCGGCAGGTCAGGACGAACCTTCTTCAACAGGTTACCGGCGGCGTTTTTACAGCTTATCCGCATACCCTCCAGCCTGGGGCGATCGGCCTTAGCCTTTCGATATTCACCTAAGCGCTGATAAATTTCTTCGATATCACCGGCCAGATTAAGCAGGTTCTGCTGCAGAGAAACCTCATTCTTTCTTTTCCGGATTTCATCCATTCTGGTATTCGCCGCCTTGAACCGGTTCCGGGTCTCATGCCTCTCCTGTTCAAGCTTTCTCCTTTGCTCCCTGAAATCAGGCGGCAATAGAATGACCTCGCCCAAATCTGTTATCTTGTCCAGGAACATCTTGCGCTGGCCGATATAAGGCAATGCCCGCTGCAAGCGCTCAAGCCTGCTTTTTTCACGGTCTTTTTCTTTGCGAAGTTCCCTGGCCTTTTCCAGCCCCTGTTCCGCCGTCCGGAGCGCCCTTCGGTGATCTTCCCACTCCCGGCTGGATAGAAAAGCCTGCTTCATTTTTGACTGCAGTTCCTGGTATTGAGAAAGAGCTTCGTTAACAGCCCTGGTGGAGGCACGGGGCCTGAACAGATCGTCCCCTTCCTTTTCAAGCTCCTCGAAAACCCCGTGCAGGGATGTCAGGCCCGCGCCTGCGGCAAAAATGGCCTGCCCAACATCCCCTTTCTGATCAAGTATATCCTGGCCGCCGCGAACCAGGCCCTCATGATCAATCCCGTAAAGGGATTCGAATATCTCCTGTTCCATGCCCTGCAGGAACGGAGAAAGAAGGACCGGGTCAACGGGGTTGTCATTTTCATCAAACAGATCAACGGTTCTCTTTTTCCGGCGGAAAAAGGTAATCTCCTGGCCCCCCTCCTGCTGAAGACAGCCGCCAATGAGAAGTTTCTCATAAGGATGAAGAAAATTATCGCTGGTTTGCCCAGGGATGCGGAAAAACAGATATTTGAGTGCACGGAGGCAGCTGCTCTTCCCAGCCTCATTCGGCCCGTAAACAATGTGCAGACCGGGAGATTCAGAAGAGAAGTCAATCACATGGTCCGTAAAAGGCCCGAATGCCCTCAAGTCCAGCTTCTTAATTCTCATGGCACGTTTCTATCCGACGAAACATAACTTGCAACAAAACTAAACATAACTTGCAACAAAAAATCGGCTGAAAATTAGCTAAAATCACAGGGCGCAAAAAACCTGTTCGATTTAAATTTGCTTAAATCGACAGGTAAATTACTGGTCTGGTAAGGGTGAAAAAAGGCCTAAAAACTAAAGATTTTCACCCGATCGCTGCTCTTAAAACACATCAAAAAAGGTTATCTGGGACTCTCTCGGCTCTGGAACTCCATCCGGCCATGTTCCGTAAACCAGCTCTTTACAATCAAACTGACCGCCTTTACCTCCAATCGTATATCGATAATCTATTTCTATTGACGGAAAGCCGTCAAACAAACCTCTGATATCCGGATGATCATTAATTGATATAATCATTTGACCTTTTATCGCATGAGCGACTCTAACTAAATTCTCGTACTGGTCCCAGCCAAACTCAACTCCGTATCCTTCTGTTTGCCAGTATGGTGGATCACAATAAAATAAGGTGTGTGGCCTGTCATACTTGCTGACCGCTTCGGTCCAGTGTAAGTGCTCAAGAGTAGTGCCTGTCAATCTGAAATGAGCATCCGCCAGGTCCTGTTCAAGCGTAAAAATGTTAAATCTTGGCCGACTTGTCGTTGCCGTTCCAAATGCCTGGCCGTCAACTTTTGCTCCAAACGCCAGCTTTTGCAGATATAAAAATCTCGCTGCCCGCTGTACATCAGTCAATGTTTCTGAAGGGGTTATTTTTAGCCACTCCCAATTTTGACGGCTTGTTAATACCCATTTAAACTGCCTATAAAGCTCTTCTAAATGGTATTTAACAATTCTGAATAAATTGACTATCTCTCCGTTAATATCATTTAACACCTCAACCTCAGACGGCCTTTTAAGAAAAAACAACGCTGCTGCCCCACAAAATGGTTCCACGTAGCATTGATGATCAGGAAACAATGGAAGAATATTTTCTGCGAGCTTTCTTTTCCCGCCGATCCAAGGGAATATTAGTTTAGGCATAGCAGTTACGCTGCCTTTTTTATAACCTACTTCAAACGCTCTCAGTTTCCTCTCGATTCTAACCCTGGATGGTTTTCTTAATAATCTATGGGTCGGCCAACTTCGGTACCCAAGAAAATCAACGCCTCTTCGCTTGACCGGAAAAACTTGTGTTTTACCGTTAAGCCTTAACATTAATTTAGTCTCAAGAAATACAGAGATGCTTTTCCTGATTTGATGTAACTGCTTTTTATCATTTCTAAAAACAACAAAGTCGTCCATGTAGCGCACATAATATCGCTCTTTTAGGTCATGTTTTACAAAAACGTCCAGTTCGTGCAGGTATACATTAGCAAAAAGCTGAGATGTTAAGTTGCCGATCGGGATTCCTTTAGGGGTTCCATCATTAAGGGCTCGGGCAGAATTAATGATCTCGTCGCACAGCCAGATAGTGTCTTTACATGATATCCGTTTCCTCAATAATTCTTTTAAGACACCATGATCAATGTTTGGAAAATATTTTGCTACATCGCCTTTAAGACAATATAACCGCCCTTTTCGGTTTACCCTTCTCATATACTCCTGGGCGCGGTCAGTCCCCTTGTGAGTCCCTTTGTTATACCTGCACGCATAAGAGTCAAAAATAAATCGAGCATCAAAAATAGGCTCAATAACATTGCAGAGCGCATGGTGCACAACACGGTCTCTAAATGGTAACGCCGCAACCAGGCGCTTTTTAGGCTCATATACATAAAAAGTTCTGTATTCGCCTGTCTGGTAGCTTTTCCAGATTAAATCATTTTGAATAGCTATCAAGTTCTCTTCTAGGTTCAACCTGAATTCTAATGCCTCCCCTCGGTAGCGTTTCCCTCGCCGCGCTAAAAGATAACCGGAGTAAAGGTTTTTAAAGTCATATATTTTAGAAAATAGATTATTGTATGTCTTCATCGTCTCAGTATCGTGTTGTTGTTTTGGGCTGGCCGGGGGCTCGCTTGACGCTACTATCCCGACCAGCCCTGTTCATGTCTTTCGGCTCTTGGCCGTGGACCCGGAGCCCTTTGTGTTATGCTCTGGACAGCGTCCCTTGGGCTCGCTGACTTCTAGCGTCTGCACAGAGCGGGACGGAACCCGATGTTCGTGTTCGTATTCGAGCGCAGGTTATTCAGATTGAGCGCGAACACACCGGCATCGGCGCCGTTGTTCCAGTTGCCACCCCGGAGGGCCATCCGCCACTACGCCCCGGTCCCATTTCTTAAACTTTTAAACCAGCCTCCAATCATCCGGCCTACCTCATCAAGATACCGGCTCCAAACTTCATATTTTTTAAAGGGTAAAAACCCGAGCTCTTTAGCTAGGCGCACCTGGGCTCGTAATAAATCGAGCTCGGCATCCAGGTCCTGCATGGTTGTCTTTTTGTAATAGCGTTTGTTGCAAATAATAATATACCGCAACATCTGCCACATGGTATTTTTTATCTCCGCCGCCAGGGTAAACTTTTCTGACTTAGGGAATTGTCTGAGAGCTGTATAGCCATACTGGATCATGTCTTCACATTTTTGACGGATTTGCAGATCATCCATAGTAGCATCTTGAGATCGCCCGCTATCGCGGTCTTGGCCAGATTACAGAAAACAGATTAACAGATTACTCGACATAAGCGGGACGGAACCCGACGCTCGCGCTCGCACCCGAGCGCAGGGCATGCAGATTGAGCGCGAACACACCGGCAACGGCGCCGCTGCTCCAGTAGCCACCCCGGCGGGCCAGCCGCTCGTCGGTCGCGGTATACCATAGGCCGTCGTTACCGTATGTGGCGGACCCCGTGCCGTCGGTAGTCGCCGCTATAGCCAGGCCTGTAAAATTATCTCCGGTCAGCAGCGTTAATATCTGTGCTCCTGACGTTGCACCTGACGCGTCAATATCTGTGCTCGTGTCTACCCAGCTTCCCTCTGCGGTACCGAAGTCGTTTCCAGGATCTGACCCATCTTTATCCGGCATTACCAGTATGTTTTTGGCATTAATTTTAAGCCCATCCACCCATTCCCAGGCATTGCCATTGAGATCGGCAATGCCGCAGGGGCCGTGATCATGGTTCCATGTATCCGGGCCTGTGCCTGTGTAATGCCTGGCTGTTCCGGAGGACCCCTTTACGATTCCGGTCTGCGTGGGGATTGCGCTTTCATGCGGTTCGGTGATGTCTTCAAGGTAATTATTGTTTCCGCGCGGCATGGTCCCATTTTCGCGTGACCATTGTGCCACGGCTGCCCACTCGGCATTGGTCATCAGGTGCCAGCCTGCTCCTTTATTAGTGCAATCAGTTTTTGAATCATCAAAATCAATGCTGGTTTTTGGGTCTTTATACGGCAGCGAATAGGCCCGCGATCCGTACTCATAGGCCAGATATTTACCGATATAGACAGCCGTAACCAGCCCGGTCTCACCGAATGCCCCATCACACCGGAAAGCGGGCATGGCCTCGCCGTATTCCCCGGCCGGAGCGCCTGCCGGTTTTGAAAGGCTTACATCCGTAAAATTAAACCTGGGAATTCTGACCATCACGCTCGGCAAGTTCTGGTCATCAAAAACGACCGTGTTTTTACCCCCGGAAAGGGCTTCGATGATGTTTTTGTAATTATCCCAAAAGCTCAGATCTAATAACGCCATTTTTCACCCCCTATATTTTGGTCGTCTCTTTTTGTAAATATCTTGTCAGATCACGCTTTTCTTGACGACTTGCCCCACGCGGGATACCGTATTTATCCAGGATAGGAGCAAAATTGATTACAGCGCTGTAGCCGCATGCCCCGCACGCCCGGCGATCCAGCTCCGGCAAATCGCTATGGATATCAAACGCATTAATTCTCCCACATCGCGGGCAGCGTATCCGTTCGACACCTATAATTATTCTCCCCATCGGTTCTCCACGCATATTAATTCTAAATGGTCAATCGCGCCCTTCCTGGCCGACCCCAGATGATGCAGCACTTTTAAAACCTCACATACAAACCCGTCCATGCTGTCCAGATCATGCGTCAAATCGATAATATCGCCCGGCTCCACCTCCATGTTATCCAGGAACACACCAAAATCCGGCATCTTCCGCACCGTTGAATGATATTGCCGTAAAAAATACGCTACATCCAGGGCCATCGCCTCGGCAGTGACAGCGTTAAAGCAAAACAATGACGTATCCCCTGGCCATTCCTTTCTTTCGTATTTTGATATGGATGTGCCATCCTGGATTAATTTACTGCTTTTATACGCAGTCGGGTCATTACTCTCCTTGCCGTTATCCCGGTCCCAGTACACATTGAAATAATTGATCAGGTCTTCCGTGGACGATCTTTTTATGAAAACCGAATTTTCCTTAATCTCGTTTTTAACAATACTGTGCCCACTCGATTGCTCCAGCTCGCGCACGATCAGCTTCGCGTCACCGTAGGTCGTCACAAAAAACCTGCTCCTGCATTGGAGGGCCAGGCGCATCAGCAACTCATCCGCCTGGATGGGGCTTGATATGCAAAACCCGAAAGTATAGCTGTTGGCGCTAAAAAACGTGCCGGAAGCATCAAATGTGGTGCTGTCTATGTCTCCCGATGGGAAATCGCATAATTCGCACAGAATATGCTTAAAGACATGGTCTGGCCGCTCAATCAATGCATCCGGCGTGCCGGTGTAGGTCCCGGACCCGTCATCTTGATACCCATCCACATCAACCACAACCTGGCCGCCCACCTCGGTATCGGCAACGGAGTTACCTGTCAGGGTTACCGTCCCGGTCTTTGTCGCGCTCCCGGTCTTTGTCACGGTGCCGTCTTTTGATGCTGAGCCGTCTTTTGATGCTGAGCCGATCTTTGTTGCACTGCCGGACTTGCTTACCGCGCCTGACCTGCTGGCTGACCCTGTTTTACTGAGGTCTGGCGTGTACTCAATTTCCGCCCATACTTCATACACGGTCGCCACTTCCCCGGCGCCGGCGGCGATGATAATATTAAAATCCCAGTCTTCGTCGTCCGAAGGAGTCATGCTGGCCCGGAATGTTGTCTTTTCGCTCGAATTAACCGAACCTGGTGATGGGGTCCCGTCGTCGCTGCTCAGGCTGATATCATCAGCCCCGGTCTCCATACACAAGTGGAAATCTATCTTAGATATCGACCCTAGCGACGAGAGATCGAAACGGATAGTCAGCGTACCGGCGTAGGTGCCGTTGCCCACCTGGGCATATGTCACCTCGCTTCCGTCTATCGCATTGCTCGCATCTGATGTGTAAGTGCTGCCTGATGCGTTGGTAGGATACGCCTGCTTTGATGTAGCGGGGGAGGTAAAATCTATATCGTCTGAAACCGAGATGCCGTCATCCACGCCGATAGTGTCATCAACATCGATCGTGTCTAACACACTGATACCGTCAATGACGCTGATATTGTCATCCACGTCAATGGTATCGTCCACGTCAATGGTATCGTCCACGTCAATGGTATCGTTAACCCCCAGCGTCGTTTGACGGTATAATGCGGGGTATTCAGCAAATGCAACCACCGCCCTCCCCGGGTAGTCCACATGCTCGTCTCCGCTTTGCCCTGTGTACGCGGTATAATATGATGACGGCACCAGAACATCCCTGTTGCCCGATTTGATATACACGGCATTAATAGCCTTGACCGCGCACCCCGCCGCGTAGATATACGCGGCCTGGATCTCTCCCACCATCGCGCCCAGCTCATGCTCGACCGCGTCCGTGGCGTTAGCGCCCCTTGTGCATCCGGTCAGATCATTGCCGGACTTGCCGGTATATGTTACCTGCTCAACATCAACCTGTATAGTCCCTGAGCTGGGCAGCCTGTCCGGGTCGCTCACCGTAATAGTGGTCTCAGAGCTGTCCAGGTCTTCGGCCAGAGTGGTGACACCTCCCGCGTCAACGGCCCGAAACGGCACCCTGTCGCACTCGCCCCAGGCCAGGGACAGCATCTTGCCTATCTCATCAGGGTCCGCCCCTGGATAATCGTCCTCGTTAATAATCAGGCCCTCGCTGATTTTCCGGTTATATTTATGCCATATGCCCCGCATAGTCAGCTTGCACTCATACGGATCATATTCCGGCTGGCCCCATACCGTGCCCTTGAATATCAGTTCTTTCTCGGAATCAAGAAGCCCGTCAAACCACTGGTAAAGCTCCACGGTCACATTTTCCGGAGGGTCATCAGACGTAAAATTATCGCTGAACCTGGGCGATTCGGAATTAATGATCGTGACCTGAAAGTCGGGAATTTCGATTCGCCCCAGCACTCCTTTGCCGCCGGTCTGCCCCACGTTCGTGTCAATAAACCCCCAGTCTTTTACCAGCCCCTGGTGGGCTGATCCGCCCGAGGGCGTCACGTCCCGGTCCGACAGATAGGCAGGCGTGGCGAAGTCAAACACCAATAGATTTACCGGCGCCGTGCCCTGTAAGTTCTTTTGGGTGTTAAAATTGGAGTTAAATGATCGCAATTATTTTGCCTCGGATAATTTATCAATCAAATCACTCGCGATGCCTGACGCCTGCTGTACAAGCGTTTCGTTGTCAGCTTCGTCATTATCCCTGATCTGCGCGGCAATCCGGTTCAACCCCCCCACAGCCCTGGTGATCTCGCGAAAAGCCTTCATTCTGTCCATTATATTTCCTCCCTCAGCGTTATAACTCCAGAAAACAACCCGTTCGCAACCTCCTGCAGCGGGTTTTTTGTAGCCATTAGCCGCACCGTGTGGGTGCTCCCGTCCTCATCTGTGTATGTAAATGTGTTTTTCGGGCCCACTGCCACGTTTTGTAGCCAGTCGTCGAAATTGTCATAATCAGCCTGAGATAAACGCTCAAAATTCAGGTTGAACTCCTGCTCGATAACACCCTTGTCATATGCGTAGAGCTGCCTGCCTTCGCTGTACTCCACAACAACGTTAACCGTGGCCGGGTCGTCCAGGGGGTAGCTCCGGCCCTTGCTGAATGTGAAGGTGTCGCCTCCTTTGGTAAAAACAATATTAGGCATTTAGTTTGTCCAGCTCCGGTTTAATATGGTTTCGCACAATCCTGCGCCAGTCTTCAGGCGTCTGAGCCACCGCGCTGATATTGATAACCACGTCTCCCATCACGTTAGAAGATCCGCCCCCGTCACCCGCGCTTACGGTCTTGGCCTGCGTGGGCTTTACGGCCGACTTCAGGTACGCCATCTGCAGATCCAGCAGTTCCTTGCTGTAGCTATACGCCTCCTTGGTGGCCGGGCCCGCGTAAGCATTCCAGAGCACCTCGCTCGTCAGCGGTCCGAAATCCCGCACAGCCCTGATGCTGGACTGTATGGAGCTGATGATGCCGCTGAAGTCGCTCGCGTCAAATATGGAATTAATGGTGTCGCTGACCCCCGACAGATCGCTCTTCATTTCCGATATGCCGGATGACCAGGGCTGAGCCGGAGATTTCTTTATCTTGGCCTCAACGGTCACCACCGGCGGCTTTGATTCTATATGCCTTTTCATGTCGTCATAATCGGTCATGAGCTTCTTTAGCGCGCTCTGCCCCTGGGATATATCCACCTGCGGGGCGCCTGGATTGCCGCTGATATGAGTTTTGATATTCGTCCAGGTGTCCCCGATCTTTACGATTTTTTCGATAGCCTGGTCTCCGTCAACGTCGGTCTTTAAAGGTACATCAAACCCTTCCTGCATAGATTCTCCGGCAGCCTTGATCTTGCCCGCGATACCTTCGATTTGAACCCCCCAGTCTGCAAAATTTTGAGCAGACTCCGCGCTTTTCCGGGCCGCGTCATATTGACTTTGCCCAATAGCATCCATTTTATCTCTGGCCTCTGCAAGTATTGGAAAAGTCTCTCGTAAGGCTGTGCCTAAATCTTTCCCCATCGCTCCTTTTGCGGCAATTTTTACAGCCCAGTAGGGGTTGACTACTGCTGCGGTAAATGCAGCCACATCAACCGCCGCCGCGCCAAAGGCGGATAACAAGCTCATTGTTTTGTTAATTGCTTCTTTCACGCTAAAAAACGCGGTCGGAATCCAGCCTATGGCCTCCACTGCATTACCAACAACACTCACTACCGTGCCGCCCCACTGCATTATTTTTGTGGCCGTGGTCTCTGCCCATTCCTGAAGCTTGCCGCTTTCAGCCCACTCGTTTATTTTTTCGAGGGCTTCACCAATTTTTGTTTTGATATACTCAAATACCCCCGCCTCCATGACCATCATTTTAAAACGGGTCATTTGGTCTTTGAGGTTGCTTATCATACCCTGAAAAGTCGCTGCCAGCTTTGCCATACCGCCGCTGTAGCGCTCCTCCAAAAGCTGCATCAGGGCCTCGGTTCCCTTGGCCAGGTTTTCACGGCTTGAGTTCATCTCCTGGACCGTCTCGAACCCGGCCTTTTTAGCCACGTCCGTTGCCCTCAGCCCGAACTCCTTCATCCGCTCGAATTCGCCCTGGCTCGCATCGGCCACCATTTCCACGGCCTGCATAATGTTTTTCCCCAACGCTCCGGAGGCGTCGCCTAATGTTTTCATATATTTCTGGGCGCTCATTCCATACGCTTCCAGCCTGGTGGACGCTTCCACAAGTTCCGGAATTTCAAAGGGTGTTGTCGCAGCAAAATCAGAAATCCATTGCATCATCTCGGCGGCTTTTTCTTCGCTCTTAAGCACCGTACCCAGGGTTGTTTCGTATTTCTCCATATCGCTGGCAATTGACAAAAATGAACCTGCCAACCGCTGTATCCCCCACCCCACCAAAGCTCCTATGGCGAGGGTTTTCAGGCTGGTCAGCGCCCGGCCCACCTTGCTGATGGCCCCGCCCAGGCCTGCCGTGAACTTTTGAGACAGCTTGGTTATATGGCCGACAGAGCGTGACGACATGGATTTGACCGTGTTCACCACGTTGTCCGAAAACCGCCCTATCTCGCGCGAGGCCGTGCCTGTATCCGCCTTAAGCTGCAGCGCGACAGTATAATCAGCCATCCAGGGTCTCCTTTGCGGGCTGCCCTATATTCGAGCCGGGCAGATCAAACAGCATGATCTCAGTTCCGGAAAGATCAAGAGGCAGGGCCACGGATTGCATGACCGATTCTTTTGTCTCCGGATCTTTCACCTCCACATCATGGTAAAAAATATCAGGCACGTCCATCTCGGCCACCTGCCAGAAATGGTCCTTTTTAGGATCAAGCGAGTACGTGCCCTCCTTACCCAGCCAGACCCTCACATGCTGACCTGCGTAAGTCGTCATATCAATGGTCTTCTGGCCGACTTTACCCAGCAGGTCGTCTTCAAATGCAGCGATCCTCAGCTTGCAGCCGTCAACCGCGGTTATCTTTGCTTTCATCGTTGCCTCCTACGCGTGGGGTATGATCACGTAATCGAAATTCCCCGTGGCCGACCCGGAGTTATAAACAACCACCGTGTTTGCCGCTTTGGAAAACCATACCTCCCCCAGAAACCCGGCCGGATCCGCCACCGGGTTTATGATCACCTGGTAATCGGTGTGGCCGTAGTTATGGGTGATGGTCCTGCCGCTGTCTCCATTGAACGCCAGCGCCGCGGGCGGCTGCAGGTCCTCCTCCTGCGTCAGCTTGTTCAGGTTCGTGGGGTTGACTTCCGTGTCATCTGCCCAGGTTAAATGTGCCATAACACCCTCCTTAAGGCCTACTTAATCATCGTTTAATGAGGCCCTGATCTCGCTTAAAATCAAATCTATGAGGTCCAGGCGCTCCAGCATTTCCTCCGCCTCGATCTTGTTCACAACAATATCTGTAAACTGAAAAACCATGTCCGGCCCGAACGCCTTTACCCTGCGGTAAAGCTCCAGGATCTCTGCGTTCTCCGGCAGAAGCTCCACCGCGTTTATGGGGCAATACCCCTTTTCCTCGCACGGCGGGTCCCGGTCGTCTTCCTCGTATGCCCGCCGGCATTCCGCGCAGCTCGTCTTGTGCGTGGCCTGCCATACGAGGAAGTCTCTCAGTTTTTTTCAGCGTCCGCCCCTTCATCTCCCCAGGCGCCGGACAGGTCGAGGATGTCGCTGACCACATCGTCGGGCAACTGCAAGGCCGTCTCCGGGCTGAAATCAACCTGGGAGCCCTGGTCCTGCACGTTCTCCCATCCAAGGATAACCGCTTGAATCAGCTCTTTGGTAACGGCAGTCCAGTCAGTCTTACCCCGCTTGGTATGCTTTCTGACAATCTGTCCGCGCTTCATGGTTGATATGCGGCGATAGAATATCTTTGACCCTGCCGCCTCGTAGGTGAATTTTTCCTCGTCTTTCACAATCTGTATGGCCATAAAAATTCTCCTGTTCCTGTGCTCTAAATGAGCGGGTTAGTGTCATAATCGTTCTGCAATTGTATCACCATCTCCTTGGTGGCCTGCGTGGGAAACCCGGCAGGCGCCGCCGCAGGAATCTCGGCCGTAAATGTGTGTGTCACGCTGATCATTTCCGGGCCTCCTACCGGGGCGTCTATCTTGTCAAACTTTATGGTCGGCAGCCAGACCCACAGGGTGCGGTAATACCCGGTCGCCCCTATCTCGGACCCGGTGAACCTGAGCATGGCCATCATTTCGGATTGCGCATCCAGCTTATCCAGTAAATCATCGCTCTCATATCTGGGAAACGTGAACGACCCGGTAACCAGCCTCTTGCCCTCCCGTTTCGGTTCCGATATATACAGGCCGGACAGGCTGTCCTGTACTATTCTCAGATTATTTTCAAGCGAGATCTCAAACTCGCTGACTCCCACCGCGTCCGCGCTGGAAAGGGCCACCGAATCGGAATAATCATCAATCCACAGCTCCAGATCCTGAAACAGCACGCTCAGCCAGTCGTCGTCCGGAATGGACCACGCAGCCGAAGACGAGTTTGTCGCTGACGCCCGGTCAAGATCATAAGGAAGCAGGTCCAATTCCATGCGCACGCCCTTGCTGTTCCCCTTGGTGGTGATCGCGTTGATCATGGTCGACGCAAACTCCCAGATGGAGACGCTTTTGTCTATACACAAAGTCCCCCGCCGGACCTTGTTGTCACCGGCCAAATACCCCGACCCGGCCAGGATACCGTCGCCCGCGGCCCAGCCCTCTGTGTGCAGGTTCTCTGCAAGCTCGAACGTATGCTTGTAAACTCCGGTATCAACGGTCTCCGGCGATGCGCCGTAATCGCAAAACCCTAAAGAGGCGGCAAGGATTGCCTCGACGCCCCGGTACACGCATTCGAGGCTGACAGGCCCGGAAACAGCCTTTTTCAACACGTCGCTCACCCCGTAACCGGCCTTGTACCGGATCACGTTATCCAGCTCTTTATCAATCTCCCTGGCCAGGCCTTCGGTAATAAGCGGTATCTGGTCATTGGCCCCGCATTCGATTACAGTGCCGTAATCTGATTGCTCGCCTTCTTTCTTCCATGCTGTCTTTGAGCTGAATCCTGCCCCTATGCTCATCTTTTACCTCCTGTCGTCAGACCTTGAGACCATTGAAGAGCTCTATGCTAATGGACTTGCACTCCTGCCGTTGGTCACATCGATCTCAAACTCGTCCGTCACCGTAAAGCTGGCCGAATCGCTTCCCGGGTCGCGGAAACATGTGCACTCGATGCTCTGCTTGATTAGGCCGGGCCCGCCCACGGGAGCGTCAACCTTATCCACCTTAAGCTTGGGTATGTGTATATCGAACATATAGTTCCCGCTGGTAAACTTCAAATAAGCGTGCAGGGCCGTGTCCCCGTCCCGCCAGTCCAGATAGGTGTCCGCTTCATACCTGGGCACGGTAAAAGTCAGCTTGACCTCCCTGAAGCCGTTCCTCTGTGGTTCCAGTATGGCCTGGGCCCGGTTGTCGAACTGATCCAGGGCCAGGCTGTTGTTGAGCGTCAGCTCAAAAGACCCGATGCCCTTTTCCGTCTCCCCTGCCAGGGCAGTGGCCTGGGCCGCGATCTTGAATTCCAGATCGCTCATCATGATCTTGCTCGCCGCGTCTTCCGTGTCCAGAGCGGTCAGAATCAGGCTGGTATTCGTGGCCGAGTCCAGATCCAGATCCTTGCCCGCCCCGCCGAACTCTATATCCAGGGGCTTGTTGGCCTCGCCCGATATTTTCATGGTGTCGATCTTGCAGCCGGCGAACTCCCACACGCTCACGCCCTTGTATATCGCCGCGGTAAAAGAGTAGCTCAGGTTTTCAGCCAGCGAATAGGTGTTGTCATACAGGTCTCCGTTGGCCCCCGGAGCGCCCGCCGCACCCATCGCGATGGCGATCAACAGGTCCAGGTCCTCATAGGTCAGCTTGCACGGTATGGTAAATGGATAGCTCTTGTTCCCGGCTATGGTCGCCCCGGCCCCGGCCTTACCCCTTAAGACCTCGTCCACGTGCTTTTCGATATCGTTTCCGAACGATTCCGAAACGAACGGTATGGCCTCCGTGACCTCGATAGCCGTGCCGTAGGCCGCCTCCTTTTTTACTCCTAAAATGCCCTCAAAACCCTTGCCGATAGTCATGATTTCCTCCTACATGCTTTGTTCACGGCCATACTCGAACACGGCCGTTTTTTTCTGAATCATTTCCTTCTCATCCCCGAACATCTCGCTGGGCTCCTGGCGGATGGCAAAGGCGTAATCAATGCCCGACAGGCTCAAGTCATTATTGACCAGGCTCGCGATAATCTTTTCCTCCAGCTCCAGCACCCCTGCTGACGCCATGATGGAATCCTCCGGCTTCATGATCTGCACAAAAACCGATATCCTCACCTGGATCGTCTGGTAATACTCCAGGTTGGTGCTGTACTTATTGACAATGCTCCCGTCCTTGACGGCAATGGCCGGAAACCGCGTGCTGTAGGGCACAAAATGCTCGTCAGGCGTCACATATATATCGCTGTCCCTGACCATCGACAGATCGTCATCACCCTGAAGCTGAGACTGTATGGCGGCTAATAGGTCCTTCACGACTAAAACCCTGACATCTTATCCCGCGTGAAAATGCGGTCATTATAATCAATGTCCACGCTGTCGCCCGTGTCCGTCCTGGCCGGAGGCTCATCATCGAACCTGGCCCGGCCGTTAGACACGTCTTTCAAAAACCGGACCGCCTCGTCATACCTCTCCTTGCGGTGATCGGGCGCTCCCCTGCGCCTGAGATACAGCCGGTATATGGCGATATCCACGCTGATGGACCGCACCAGGCCCGGCACCGGGTCAAGTGGAACCGTGTATCGTGATCGGCAATAAGAGTCTATCGTGGCGTCAGCGTCCGCAATGGCCCGGTCAACCTTGTCCTCATCGATCTCTCCCTCGCCCGCGTCATCCGTGAGCTCGGTCAGGGTCGTCTCGTCCAGCTGCTCCAGTATGTCAGACTGCGTGCAGTAGGCCATTATTTATTCCCCTTCCCGCTTTTTGTACTGCGGCTTCCGGGCTCATTCGCGGCCTTGTTTTCTGCCGCCTTCTCTCCGCCGTCTGCCCCTGACTTCCGAATCTCCACTGTAAGCATCGGTTCCGCCTTCAGGGCCTTCAGCTCCTTATCTGTAAACTTATTATCCGGGTATTCGACCGGGCCTTTTGGGTGAGCCACCCCGCAGCGCCTGAACCCCTCCCGCCTGCTTGTAATCCGTATTGTCATTTTCACCGCCTCCTTTAGCTAATTAATCAACGTGGTGCCGTGGCGCATAAGGGAGCCAATCCTTATGCGCCACGCCCGTAGGCTCTAGTATCATCCAGCTCCGGTCGATCCGTAGCTCATCTGCCACAGGCCGTATCCGCCCGCGGCCCGGGCCTCGGCCCCGAACCGGAATTTTTTTCGCATGAACACGCTCTCCGATTCCTCCGTGGTCTGCTGCACGAACACCGGGGCCTTTCGCTCCTGGTATACGAACGGCTTCAGGGGCCGGTTGGTCACATGGAGAAACCAGGCCGTGGAGCTGGTCAGCCTGGGGTTGACCAGCAGCCTGGCCGTGCCCCGGTACGGGTTGGGAGTGTCGTCCAGGAGCTTGGGGTTATCACAGATAATGCGGCCTACGGCCTCCAGGGCAGGGGGTACCTCCAGCAGGTCCGGGACCAGGCCCAGAGGCCTCTCTTCGTCGTCCGTAAATTCCATGATGGCCTGCCTGGCCGCCCCGTAGCTGGCCGCAACCCCTGCCTGGTCGTCGGCCGAAAGGGCGGCGGTCCCTTTATTGCTCACGCTGGACCCCGCCACATCATGGTCTGTGTCGTAAAAATACTGCCCGTCATAGCACTCGTTAGTGAACGCGTTATTTTTGAGATCCGCGTCCAGCTCGTCCGGAAGCTGTTTGGCGGAAAACCCCGCTTCCTGGGCCTGGGGCGCATAGATGCCGATATTGTCATCCTCGATATCGTTCCTGTCCACCTCGATGGTGGCCTCCCAGTCGTCGTTGACCACCGTGTATTTAAACGCTTCCAGGGTCTTGAGCACTTTGTCCCCCAGCCACTTCCTCATCTTGGGAAACCTGCTCAGCCAGGAGTAATCGTTCTGGCTGGACCCGCTCGGCACCTTCATTGTCGTCTGCTCCCATAGCGACGGTGCCGCATCGAACGCCTTGTTGAACGTGGTTTTCAAGTTTATGAAAACCGCAGTCAAATTTGCTTTGTTAACTAACATCGCCATTCCTCCTTTTTATATTTTTATATGTTTACTTGGCTTCTGATCTCTGGACTTATGATGTCAGCAGCGCCGCCTGGTACTCAAGCCATAAAGCCGTCACATACAGCAGGTCATTTGCGTGCGCGGCGGGTGTCAACTCCACGGTTAAGGTCTGAGCCCCTGACGGTATATCCGCCGCAGCGATGGTAATGGTGTATTCGGCATAACTGGTGCCGGTGATGGCCCCTGACGCGTCCTCAACTTTGGTGTCCCCCTCGTTGAAATAAGCGTCAGAAGCGATAATCGGAGTGTTGTTAGTATCGCTCATGGCCGCCCGCAGATGGATCACCAGGTCTTTCGTAGTGTTCAGGTCAGGGGGCAGCGGCGTCTGAAAAGCTACCGGGTCCTGGTTTCCTGCGGCCCAGGCAACTCTTAGGGCGCTGTCCGTATCGCCGTTGGTGAAACTCAGGATGGGCGTCGTGCTCTTGCCCAGCACCCCTTTGTCGGCGTTTTCCGTGGCAGCGGTATAGGTCACCAGTACCTGGAAAACATACAGGGCGTCATTGGCGTGCGCGCCGGGTGTCAGCTCCACGGTCAGAGTCTTGGCGCCGGCCGGAATATCGGCGTTGGCTATAGTCACGTCGTAATCCGCAACCGAGGTGCCTGTAACGGCCCCTGACGCGTCCTCAACCTTGGTGTCCCCCTCGTTGAAATAGCTGTCCAGGGTTATCGTGGGGGTGTTGTTAGTATCGCTCATAGCCGCCCGGATAGTGACGGTGATATCACTGGATGCGTCAATGTCCGGGAGAGACACCTTGAAAGCTACAGGGTCCTGGTTTGTCGCCGCCCAGCTGACTCTGAGGTTTGAGTCCGTGTCCCCGTTCACATAGTCGAGAATAGGCGTGCTGTCCTGGCAGAGCAAACCGCCGTTAGCAGCCGCGTTTAATATGTTCGTGACATCCGACTCTCGCAGGCTGGCCAGTGGCACATCAACCACTTTCGTATCATACCTTTGGGCAATATCATTGCTCGCCACCTCGCGCAGTGTTGTGAGGTGTATCGGTATGAACCTTTGCGCGCTCAGAAGATGCTGATAGATCTCCTGCAGCGCCGCCTCCACCTCGGTCTGCTCCGTAAACTCTCCGGCGTCCGTAATATCAATGGCGCTGGCATCATGAGCCCCGCTTGCGTCAGCGATATGGGTGGCCACATCCGCCTGCCGGACCGCCGGCTCAATATCGATCCAGGCATGGGTGGTGTCGATGTATTCCGCAATGATCCCGCAGAAAATATTGTTATCCACGTTGGCCACCAGGTCCACGGTCTGGTCATCCACCAGGAACACGTTGTCCCCCACGTTGGCCTGGGTGATGGCCGTGTCCAGAATGGCCTTGATCAGCCCCCTTCGCCTGATCTGGCAGTCAAGGTCACCGTCCGAGCCGTCGGTGTTGTCCTTCTGTTCGGTCGACACCCCCATAAAAATCAACCCGGCCGTGTCCGCCCCCGGAACCAGGTACCCGTCCGCGTTAACGCAGACAAAGGCCCCTCCGTAGATCTTGTCCCCGTCGTCCACAGGGCAGGAGCTCTCCACCCCTTCCCGGTATTCGAGGCTTTTATCCTCTGCTAAAGCTGTCATTTTGATATCCTCCTGTTAAGGTTTTAGTCTTACCTTTTACCCTTGCCGCTAAGTTTTATCCTTGTTCTAAGCGGCGTATTTCTTCAGGTCTTCGGCCGTATTTCCGAACATCTTGGCCACGTTGAGCACGCTTTCATCCGTCACGATGTCACCGCTTTTTGTCTCTTTTTTCGGCAGTTCCGACACCGGCACGACCACCGGGGCCTTGGCCACGAATGTCCTGAACCCTTCCAGATCCCTCTCCGCGTACTTGGCGGCCCAGTCCTTCTGGTCCGGGGTAACCTTGCCATCGGCCATCGCCTTTGCCACTATCTCGTCGGCGTCCCGCTTGCGAAGTTCTTGCCGGACCTTCTCAAATTCATCACGCGAGACCGCCCCCTTGCCTGACTGTTTGAGCGCGTGGATCGAGGCCACCACGGTCGAGACACCATCACCCTCTTTCAGGTCCAGTGCCTCAATCACCTCCTTGGAAACGACCTGAACCTCCTTCGGCTTTTCAGCCACCTGTGTTTTCAGTTCTTTGTTTTTGTCAAGGGCCGTCTTTGCGGCCTCCAGCACCTGGTCCTCCCCGGCGTCATCCGCCAGGCCGAAAAGTTTTCTGAGTTGTTTGATCATGACCTTTGCCTCCTTTCGATACTCGCTAATGTTGTATTTTTTCTTGAACGTATCCAATCGCTCCTCAATGATGGAGCGCTCCTCGGGAGTATATTGTTCCTGGTTTTTTTTCTGCCCCCAGTAGCCTGCAGCGGCCCTGGTCTGCGCGGCATCCGGGCAGGGATAGCGGTAGTTCACCGGGTCCAGCCATTCATCGTCCGGCACGTCCTTCCACTCTGACGGCCTGGTCAGGTGCCCGCCCTCCTTGATCCCGATCTTGTATTTCCTGCTCCTGCCCTCCCGGGCCTCCCTGGCCTCTTCACGAGACATCTTGGCCATGATGGGCGTCAGGTTGTTTATGCGCGGATAATTGGTCAGGGCCACGTTCTCTACCTTGATTACCCGCCGGGTCCCCTTGTCGAACCAGAACACCGGCGAAAAATAGCGGTATTCCCGGTTTTTCAAATATTCGAGGGCTTTTTTGGTCCACTCCACGGTCACCCAGAGGCCGTCAGCGCCCCGGTTGATAATCTGCTTGATCCACCCGGCGGCCGGGGCTTCAATGCCTTCCAGGGTCTGGTGTTCGTAATCGATCACCATGTCGTTCCCCCGGCGCTCGAAATCGGAGATTATCTCCGCCATACCATCTTCATCCAGCACCACCGGCCCGTCCCCTTCCAGATCGATCTCGCCCAGAGGCAGAAGCTGAAACTCCGTTCGCACCCCCTCGGCGTTTTTCAATATCGCGGCTATTTTCATGAATTCCCTCCGGTTACAAAATCGCCCAAAGCAGCCCCGATCTCCTCCCAGTCCTCATTCTGGACCATAAGAAACGGCCTGGCCGGGATATCACCCCAGGGAAGCGACATCTTTCTGGTATGTTCCCTGACCGTGACGGTCCTGGGCTCGATGGTCCTGCCGAAAGCCTGGGTTATCCTGCGGCTGTGTGTCCCGACCCTGGCCATGACCGTGCCGAAACTGCCTTTTTTCGCCCCGAACTGGTGCACGGCCCCGTATATCTTGTTTGTGCCTATTTGCACGCCGTCGCTGTTTGCCTTAAAATTAACAGATCCCATCAGACCGCCCGCAAAGCCCTGTCTCCGCAGGATCGGCCCGGATGCCCCTCTCAGCTCTTCCGTGGTCTTTGACAGGCTTTTCCACCTGGGCCGGCCCTGTTTTTCAAAGTTCCGGACAACAGACGTCCGGATGATTGCCCCGATAACCTTCATGGCCGGCGTCGGGTCGTCCACCCTCTTTTTCAGGTCCAGCAGCATGCCGCGCACGTTTTCCATTCCAGCTTCAATTTCGAGGATCACTCCCGCCATTTAAACGCCCCTTGACATTGTTTTAAACCGTGTTAAAATTATGATTAACGATGGTTCCGGTATGGGTCGCGGTCTCGATGCCGGAGCCGGGCGGCCAGGCCACCGCGATGCCTGAGACCCTATCCTTACCTTGCCCATATCAACATCCCCTGTCGTTGCCTGTTCACGTATTTCAGATCGTTTGTCGGTATCATGGTCCATGCCTCCATCATGCCGTTCAGGGCCTGGGTTACCATGAGCACGGCCCGGTCTTTATCCAGCCTGACCGCCTTGATGACCCTCTGACGCAGGGCGTATTTTCCGGTCCCCTTATGTCTTTCAAAGCCCATCCACACCTCAAAAGGGTCTTCCAGGGCCTCGGCAATAAACGGCACGAACGGCGCCCGGTCCAGCGGCACATGCTCGCTCAGGGTGTCCGCGTTGGCCAGAATGTCATAGCGGAACGCCCCTTTTTGAAATGAAAATATCTTCTCGTCTCCCCCCAGCGCACTGCGCAGGCTGCTCTTCAGCGCCGCGGCCGTCTCAACTCCCGGCCCGACCGAGGCCTTCGGCGCGTCCACGTCTATCTTTGCCGGCCTGCCCGCGGCCTCCCAGTCGCCCGGTGTCAGCCTCTCCCAGGCCTCGGCCCCCTGGGCCTGCCAGGTCTTCATGGCGTCTGCGGAGAGCCTTTTCCCCCATGCGGCCTCGCCGGGATTGTAGTCCCACCCCGGGTCGATCCCCTTCGGAATACGGTGCACCTCTCCGGTATCCTTGTCCGTCCATTCGTAATACCGCTGACCGGGGGCGTCATCGTGCACGGGAAATTCCCCGTTCGCCTCCTCTTTTTTAAGCCTTTCCACCTCCCGGGCCGAGTGTGACACCACCCCGCATTTGCACCCCCACCCGTTGGGCGGCGTGTGGGTCTTCCAGAACTCATGATCATGCCGCAGCACCAGGTTGTACCACTGCATATGCTCCGCCCTGGGCTCTTGTGAGCTTGACGCCACATAACGCAGAAACGGCCTGTACTTGACCACGTCCGGGTCGGTCATCTGCTTCCAGTGCCCGGCGGAATACGCGGTGGACAGGTTCGTGTTGAACATGGTGGCCGTCCTCCATCCCCGCTTGCCCTTATAGGTCCATCCATGCCGCTGCACGATATCATCAAATGATTTTCGAAACTCATCCAGCGTGGTGCCTTCGCTGATGGCCCTGTCCACGGCCCCACGCAGGTCGCTCAAAAGCTCGGTCTTCATGGCCCCGGCCACCACGAACGCCCTGGAATGCATCCCCTGCCACAGGTCCTTCCAGGTCTCCGTGGGCAGGCTGACCTTCTGCCTGAAAAACTCGATCGCCTCATCAAAAGGCAGGTCCATGTATTTCGCGCTCAATGTCATGAGACTGCGTCAAACCTCCCTGATAAATCAGCCAGCACAAAGGCCCTCTGCATCAGGTCACCCAGGTCCGATGCGTCCATCCCCGCGTAAACATCAATAATCCGGTCCCGGAGTTCTTCCATGCTCGAAGCCTGGCCGAGAATTGCCTCTAATTCCCTCGTCAGGCCGTCAAAATCGGCCTCTGCTGCGATTTTGTCGCCCAGCGCATATAATGTGTCACCCGGTGTCTCGTCAGGCCTCTCAGGGGCTGACTTTGCGGTTACTTTTGCCATGAGCGGCATTTTCTGGCCCAAAACCTCCTCGCCCTTTTCCGGCTCCGGAATATTGAACTCCTTGCGGGCGAACGACACCGGAATCGGCATGCCTCTGTCGGCCAGCACCCCAAGCCACTCTGCTTTCTCCTTTAAATCCTCCTCTTCTTCCCATACGGCCTCGTACTCCGGTATGTTTGTGTCCCACCCGAAATTGAAGCCTACCAGCGGGCGAATAAGCTGGTACCTGATGGTTGCCGCCACCGCCCTGGTGTCGGCCTTGGCCAGGTCCAGCCTGACCTCGTTGTGCGTCTTGCTGGCCGCATAAGACCCGGTCTTGCCCACGTCCGCGCTCAGGGTCTGGCCCAATATGGCCTTGCTCATCTCTTTGGCGCAAAACTCGGCCAGGGTCTGAAACGGATTGTCGCCCATGCGGCCCTTTACCGCCTCGATGAATTCAATCTCGGTTGATTTGGATATAATGCCCGCGGCGTCAGAGCCCAAGGACTGTATCGCCGTGATCAGGGCGTCCTTGTCTTCTTTTGATGCGCCGGGGTCGTATTTTCCTAAGCGTAGAGGCATCCCGAACACCTCCAGGAACGCCACCCAGTCCTTGAGAGAATAGTTTTTAAACAAATACATCCACGCGCATACCCGGTAGATCCCGCTCCTAGCCGGATGGCCGCTTTTTCCGCCGTACCGGTGAAACATGATCTTCCAGGCCGGTATATCGATCCCCATCGGCTCGTCATCAGTGAGTAAAAGAGGTGTCTGTTTAAGATATCCCTGCCGGTCCGTGAACAAAAATCTCTTTTGTTCGATAAACCGCAGGTCTTTGGGAACAGCCTGGCCTTCACTGACATCCCATTCGATCTCCAGCGCGGAAAAACCCTTGCCCACGCCATCCTGCAGCGCGGTCAGAACATCGTCCCAGTCGGTCTTGTTGCGAAGCTGCTCCTCCACGAACTCGGCCACCTTTGCGTCTCTGGGGTCTTTTTCGCTTGCCGGCCTGACCGCGAACGGCAGATCCAGTATGGCGTTGCGTCGTTTTGATATCTCGCCCAGCAGGTGCGTGTCCTTTTCCTCCATCTGCTCGAAAAGTTCCGCCTGCCTGCGGATATCCCCCGTATCCGCCTCTTTCAAAAGAGCGCTCAACTTTTGCGGGGTCAGCCCGGCGCTCACGTAATCCCGCCAGGTGTCCAGTACCGGAGCGGCCGCAAGAGGCCGTTTCTCCGGGCTCTTCACCTGCCTTATCTCCCTCCCGAACTGGTCCAGTATGGTCATCAATAAGCTCCTTTTTGCGCGAACCGGCGTCGCGAAACGCTCTGGTATTCAATAATGCCCGATCCCTCGAACTCGTAGGCCGCATAAAGCGCTAAAGCGCCCGCGATGGCCGAATCTCCGTGCCTTTTTTTCTTGTCCTGGCCTGTGGTCCTGACATCCGGCACCTTGGCCACCCCTTTCATCTTTTTGATGGCCCTGTGATCCGCGATAATGTCCGCGTCCCTGGGCAGCAGGATGGTCTTATCCTCGAACGCGGCCCGGTACCGGGGCATATTCTCCAGATACCAGGAATCGGACAGCATGACCTGGGCGATTCTGTACGATCCGTACTTCTGCATGGCCCTCTCCGCCAGGTACTGGCCGTTCCCGCGCGCGTCGAGCGCCCCGCCCGAAAACCTGGGCAGCCGGTCGCAGATGTAAAACAGCGCCTGCTCCTGCTGCTGGAACGGTATATTTCTGAGCTCCAGGATGAACGGCGCCCGGAAGCTTGCATTCTGCATCTCCTGCAAGGGTATCATGACCGTCAGGTCGGAAATCCGGCCGAAGTCTTCGCCGATAAAGCTCGGCCTCATGTCCAGGTCTTTAAGCAGGGGTCTCAGGTTTTCTTCGCACCAGTCATTGACCTCGGCCCGCCTGATATGCTCGGCCACCTCGGCAAAGGCCGTGGTCTGCTCATATCTGACTACCGGGACATCAGGGCTCATGCACTGCTCGATCAGGGCACGGGTCAAATAGGTGCCGCTCCCCTGGCTGGGAATGGCGAACAGCTCCTCGTCCGCATCTTCACCGTAAAAATCGATCACGCTCTGCCGCCATTCCGCCTCCGCATCAAGCGTCCAGGACCGGCCGATCACCTCGCATATTCGCCTGTACAGGCCGTCTCCGAGGGCGTCGTCAAACGTGGTCCGGTGCAGGCTGTAGGGCACCCGGCCCGCCCGGATGTCGTTTACCAGCCCGTTGAACGGATTGTCGTCGCCGTTGTGGGTTGATATGATCCTCACATCCCCGCCCCAGATCAGAAACGCCATCGCCGCCTTTATCAGGCCGGCCAGGTCGTCATGAAAGGCCGCCTCGTCCAGTACTGCCCGGCCCTGCTTGCCTCTGAAGTTGCTGGGCCGGCTGGATAACGCCGTAATTTTGTTTCTGGAGTTATACATGATCCTGTAGGCCAGGATGCTCTTCTCCCCGTCCTCCAGGATCTCCTCGTCTATCTCAGATGCCGCCAGGTCAAAAGCCCTGGACCAGTTGGCGCAGTCTTCGATGTATTCCAGGGCCATATCCT
This sequence comes from uncultured Desulfobacteraceae bacterium, assembly GCA_964627015.1. Taxonomy (GTDB): domain Bacteria; phylum Desulfobacterota; class DSM-4660; order Desulfatiglandales; family Desulfatiglandaceae; genus CAZVGY01. The sequence continues at coordinate 37,034 of CAZVGY010000004.1, read as the reverse complement.
TGTTGTAGCCCGCGTACCAGACATCCTGGCCCTTGTCGCTCGCCGCGTACAGGGAGTCTCCTCCGGCCTCGGCCCAGGAAATGCCGATGCGGCGGGACTTCTCGTATACCTTGACCTGGCTCCGGTCCTCCTCCCACCGTTGCTGGTAGGGCAGAAACACCCCCGGCGCTCCCTTCCGCGCCGCCTCAAAGTCTTTCCTGGCCTCCAACATCCGACCTCCGACCTCTATCTTGAGATCCCCATGATCTTCTTGCGTATCTCCTCGGCCGTCTCGTCCGACAGGCCGCCTTTCTTTACCGCCCTGGCCACGTCATCCGCTGTTTTGGCCACCTTTTCCGCGATCTCCCGCTTTAACCTTTCGCGCGACACGGTCGAGCTCTGGAGCTTGGCAAAATCCGAGATAATCCGGGGCAGCTTCTGGATATCCAGTTTGCCCGAAAGCTGGGCCTCCAGGATCATCTGGGAAAACAGCTTGGCCGCCGCCTCTTCCAAAATCATGCCGTCCCCGGCCTCCGAGACCAGGGCCCGGGACTTGTCTTCTATGATCCTCAGGTTCTGGTACGCGCTCATAAAATCCTTGCCGTACCTGCCGATAGCGCTGCGGCTTATGTCATAGCCTTCGGAATCAAGGAGCGCTTTTATCTCATCGTAAGTGGCCTGTTCTATCAACAGCCTGTCCACCTGCTCCCTGACCTCAACAGGCAGCTCGTCTCTGACCCTGCCGTGTTTTCTTCTTGCGCTCTTCACAGCCCCAGCTCCCGCTTGATGTCGTCAATCTCCCGCATAAGCCGCGAGTATTGCTGTTTCACCTCATTCAGCTCCCTGGCCATCTCCGCCACCTCGGCTGTCCTGAGGTCATCCAGCGGCATCACCGAGGCGGGCATAATAGCGGTCCTCAATCCACGGATCAGGGCCTCGGCCCTGGTTGCCAGGCGCAGGCGGTCCTGTTTTTTTTCCTCCAGCGCCCCTTTCATCATCAGCCGGTCGTTCATCACTTTGTCCTCCGTATGCACTCCACCAAAGTGGTCATGGTCTGCGTGTTCAGCACGATCACATCCTTCAGGTCGATCGCGACCTCCTCGTATTTTTCAACCAGCCTCACATTGTGCTCATACATGGCGATCGCGGCGTCGAGCCGCTTCTTGTGGGCCCAGGCCAGAAACACGGCCAGCAGCCACGGGCCGATGACGAGCACGAAAAAAAACACCGCGAACGGCCAGCTCGACAGCAGCTTGATAAATCCGACCAGCGAAGTAAGCATCGATAACTGTTCTGGGCTCATGGGTTACATCCTCGCGCTCGCAGCGTCTGCCAGAGCATCATCCTTTCTCTTTGAGCCTTTGGAACTGCCGAAATAGAATCTCATTTGGTCCACCCACACCGTCCCCAGAGAGCCCAGCATGATGTTGAGAAACGTCTTGTTCCCATCCGGGATCTCGATCCAGATATGCACCCCCAGGACACAGAAAAACCCGGTAGTCACCAGAACGGTAATAAAATCCGGAAACCGGTCTTTCATCTCCGTCCGCATGGCCCGGGCGCTTTTCCGGTCCTCCGCGTGGAGGCGCTCCAGGTCAATGTCCAGCTCTTTCAGCTTGACCTCGAAGTCCTGGTCCGCCTTCCGGAGTTTTACCAGCACCTCCGGGTTGGGAGAGGCCATGATTTCAGATATTTTCTTCTCGGCGTCCTTCTGGCTCGTCGCCTCGATACCGAGAGCCCCGGTGATCGTGCTGACAGCCATGCCCGCCAGAGGCCCCCCCAGGGCCGTGGCAATCGTCGGCGCAACAGAACCTACAATTCGTTTCCAGTCAAACCCCATAGCGCCCTCCCGAACTTATTTCATCTGCCCGAAATTCTTGAGTACCACCCATGTGTACACAGCCACCAGTCCGGCCAGCACAATATTGACAGCCATTTGCCCGCCATGCAGCCACACTGTCAGGCCCAGCCCCCCCAGGACCGCGGTTTTTGAAACATAAAGGGCGGTGTTAATCCCGAACCTGCGCATCATCCAGTCCATAATCGGGTTGGTCTCCCGCCCGCCGCAGCCGAGAATCCATATTGTCGTATAGATATCCAGGCCGTTCAGAGCCACCAGGGTCGCGAATAAGACAATCGATAATGTCATTTTTAATCCCCCCTCAGCTCGAAATGCACCAGGTCCTGAAACTCCTGGTCCGTCATGGGCTCGTGATCCATGTCCCAGTCGCCCCCCCAGCGTATTCCTATTCCCATGCCCGCCGCGATCCCTATGACCGCGCCTGCAAAGTACAGGCAGTGCCTCGTATCCCATGACACCCCGCCGTTCAGGTACGGAGCCGCGTCCACCGCGCAGGACGGCAGCCTATTGTGCGCCCCGTCTGGGTACCTCACCCTGGATTTTCCCTCCTCGAAATATTTATCCTGTTTCCACTGTGGCCGGTGCCCCTCGATAATGGTGCACTCGAAGCCCAGCTCGTCCACCCGAATGAACAGGTCCCTTAATTCTTTTCTGCAGGTGGCCAGCTGCGCCTTTGAGCTCTTTGAAAACGGCATCTAACGCTCCTTTGAACCCACCAGCTTTAGGCTTGTTTCAATCTCCAGGCATCTATGCTCTATCTTTGCCAAACCATCGTCGCGGCTCAGGTTGCCCTTCCTTATCTGCACAACCAGCGCACGAATCACCACGAGCCCGTTGCGCATATGATGACAGATCTCCTGGTGCCGTGCTTCCGCGTCCATGACGCCTCCGCTAATTCATAAAAATGACCGCGTCCACCCATTTTATACGGACAGTATTCACCGGGACCGGGCCCCCGCAGGTCATCAGAACTTCCGGCCCCATTGGTCGCCGGGCATCTGTCTCCTGGTCCCTTTCCCGCGTCTTCTTTTTGCGAAACATTTTGAACATGACATCCCCCAAAAAAGCAAAGCCCGGCCTTGAATCGTTCCCAAGCGATTCAAAACCGGGCTTTGCTCCGCGGCACAGGCTCCCCGGCTTTTGCCGGGTTAACGAGCCCCCTTTAACAATCTCCCTTCCGCGACCCGTAGTTCAATTATCTAAAACTAATCAGCTTAAAACATCATGTGCGCATCCTTCCTCCGCCACCAGGGACCCCACGGTATGCCCATAACAAAAACAGGCCACTCGTTCTCGTCTTTTTCCACACAGGAAACTTTATTCAATAAAATTTTCGTCTCCCCGCATATGCGCCAGCGGAGACCACCCTGTTCTACAATCTCATTTTCATGGCCTTGGTTTTTATCACACATACCGGCCTCCTGTTTTTTACTAAATTTAACCATGTTTTACCCCCTTTGTCAATATTTCAGTATAACCCGATATCGTTTGCCTTTTGTAAAAACCTGCTCGTCCGGAAAGCCGTCCATGAAACAGTCTTTTTTACATAAAAATTCCATTATTTTTCCTCGTCCCGCCCTATACGGTCAACCAGGCTCCCCACAATCCCCTTGCGCCGCTTAAACTCCTCCGCGGATATGCCGTCATTCTCCGGCTGCAAGCTCCGCTGGCCGATTATCTCTTGCTCTCGTTCACGCTGCCGCCTGTCCTCCAGGGCCCTCTGTTCTTTCAGCTCCCGCTCGCTGATGGTGATCATAACTTTTTTCAGGTAATTGTGGTTCTCCAGCGGCGCGGCAAAATGCTTGTTGCACACAACCCCCAGGGCCTCCGCGATTCCGGACTTGCTGATCCGGTATGTCTTTTTCTGAAAGCTGAATCGTTCATTTCCAAACAGTGCCGCTACATCCCTGAGCAGCCGCAAAATCTTTTTCCCCTTCATCCTCAAGGGCACGACCCCGAACAGCTCCACATACTCGAAAGCCAGCCTAGAGTGATTGCCGAACGACGGCAGCAGCCTGATAATATCCACCCACTCGTTCTCCGCCTGCCCCTCCTGCGGATTAATCTCCTCCCCGCACTTAGTGCATCTGATCATCATCTTCATCTCCGTCTATCGGGATCTCTTTTCCGTTCAAATACACATGGCTGTACCTGTCCACCACGAACAGCGGCCTTGCCTCCTGTTCCAGGGCCGCGAGCCTCCTGTCATACTCCTGGATTTTCATGGTCACAAAATCCCATGCGCAAAAGGCCCAAAACATCAACATTATGATGACAGCGCACCACCCGATCAACGACTTGGTTTCCTTCATCGCCCATTCTCCTCCAGCCAGCGCCGCGCTTCTTCACGGGCGGCCCGGTAACCCTGTCCTATACGTTTGTATAGTGCTTTCTGCATCTCTCTCGGCAAAGCCTTAAAACACCTGAAACAAAAAGTGTTCCCAGGTTTTTTGGTCCGGCCGCATGCGCACCCGTTGTCCCTCAGCTCATCAACGTAAAATCCCAGGGATTTTTTGACCTCTTTCTTTACAACAGCGTCGGCGCATTCTTTGATCAGCGTCAAAGGTCGCCCGCAGTTATCAGGCTGGCTTAAATCCAAATCCGGGCACCTGGTGTTGAAGCATTTAATAATTGACATTTGTTTTCACTCCCGGCCGCGGCCTTGCGTTTCTGAGCTTGCTCTTCCCCGTAATAACCGTCACCGCCTCCGGCGGACTGCTTATCCAGTCCACCTTGATCACCATTTTCCTGTCAGGGTGCCAGTACGTGGACAGCAGCTTATACTGCGTCCCGTCCGGTTCATACAGCAACTGGCCTTTGATCAGCACCACCGACTGCCTGATGATGCGTATCACCGTTTCAGGCGAGGGCGCTCCGCTTTGGAAATACTCCCCCCACCGGTCTTTAAAGTGGCTGGTCAGCCTCAGTTCCATTAACCAGCGCCTCCGTGCACCCAGGGCAAACTCCTCGACTCCGCTGTGCTCAAATCTCTCGATTGCTCTCGTCCCGCCTCTGTTTCGACATGGCGCCCATTACCCGCAGGCATGTCCTGCACACTTTACCGTCCAGGAGCGTACATTGCCTGGCTTCTCTCCCGCACAATGTCCGCCCCCCCCCGCATATATATGCAGCTTCAGCCCCGGCCTTATTTGCGTTGTATCAGGCTTCATTTTACAAGCCCCACCGCCACAATGGCGTGATACGGCACAAACACCCGGCTGTTTCCCTCTTTTACCACCAGGCCGTGTTCCGTTACGGCCGCCAGGCGCACGTTTTTGAGCATAATAATGTTGCTCTCAAACTGTATGTCCACCGCGCAGCCCTGCCATTCCTGTAAATACCCCCAGGGGCCGGCCGTGAACCCGCTCTCGGCCCTGGTGTTGGCGGGCGCCGCCAGGCCGAACATAACAGCCATAACAGCGGCAATAATTAAACGTCTTTTCATAGCGCACCCCCTTTGTTTTTAGGGTTCTTAAGCTCATAATCAAACACCTCGACGGTCTTTCGTTCCGCCCCTATCATGATCAATCGCTCATCAGGCCATTTCTCCACCACGCCCCGGTCCACGCTCACAGCCCGTTTCAGGGCCTCTTCCCACCCCTGGGCCTCGATCCGCTCCACAGCGTCGCGCGGAATCTTGACCCTGTCTTTCTCTCCGTGCAGCAGAACGCCGGTTTTCAAGTCCACCTGGTCCGTGCCGTCAAACAGCACGCCTCTGTTTTCCTTCATCAGCGCGACCAGGTCCTTTTCCGCCTGCCTCTGTTTATCCCTGGCCTCGGCCAGGGGCCCCTCATACCGCTCCCTGACCCGCTCCATCTCTTCCTCGGCCCTGGCCTCCATACCCGCGACCTGCTCATTTACAGCCCGTATATAAGCGAGCATCAGCTCGGCGCTTTCATGTATTTGCCCGGTCACTTTTCTCCCCCTGTGTCAGCGACAGCTGCATCTGGCCTAAAAGCTCGGCCAGGCCGACATTCTGCATGCGGCTGATCATGTATAGTTTCTGGAGCGCCTCCCGCTTGCGCTTCCGGAAAAACCCCGCCATCTCATGGGCGCTCCTGGCGAGGTAATACCCCCCGCCCGACTTGCTCCTGGTCTCTCCGATCAGCGCCCCTTCATAGCGCAGCTCGGTGATGAGCGACCGCAGCGCGCGGGTATCGTTTATCCTGTTTTTCCAGGGCCGCCCGTAAACCCTCTCGTACAGCTCCCCCATGCCGATCGCCTTTTCAATCCCTACGTGCCTGGTCAATATCGAAAGCACCTGGGATTTCGCCTCACTCTTGGATGGCCCCTGGCCTCTGGCCCTATTCTCCATCGATAATACCCCGCAATACTGCCAGCAGCCGTTTCAGCTGCCTCACGTCCCGGCAGAACCTCACATCATCAACATTGCAGACCTTGCGCACCAGGCCGCGGAACCGCCGCTCTGTAAGGTCCGTCCCGATAAGCTCCTGGCCGATCCGCTCTTTAAGGGCCTCTGCCTGGTCTTGCGGCCCGTTTTTCGGCCGGAAACCTTTGGTCTCAAACCTTGCAATGAGCTGTTTGAGCTCCCTGTTGCTCAGGTTCGCCGCGGATTTTACCCCGAACTCGTCAAAAATAATCGCCCTGTACAGCTCGTCGGCCAGGCAAAGCTCTTTCTTCGCTATATGCGCCTTGGCCAGCAGGGCGTTCCTGTATTGGTTCTTTGATTTTTTTGTATTGGCCGTCAAAACCTCAACCTCGTCAGCCCAGGAGAAACCTCTCCGCCTCCTGCAGCAGGGGCACCCCCATAGGGGTCCCGTATTGCTCATTGATTATCATGGCCACGTCCAGCAGGTTCGTGATGTAGCGGTAGCGGCCTCTCCCCTTGGCCCGGTCAAACAGAAAGTCAACGCTCTCCTTGTCCAGGCCCGGGCAATGGCTCTGGGCGATGGCCTGCACATCTTTCTTTACTATTTTGAACACGTCCCTCTTAATGGCGATCCTGCTGTATATCTGGTCAAACAAATACGCCTTGCCTTCGGTGCCGCGCATCTGCTCGTACAGCCGTTCCTGGCCCACGTACACCACCCCTATCCCCGCGCAGTCATGCACCTTCCTCACCAGCTCGAACGCCTCCCAGTTTAAAAAATGGGCGTCGTCTATAATCAGCAGCCGGTTTGACCCCTTGAGCCGTTCTATCAGGGCCTGTAAAAACTCGCTCACCGAATGCCTCCGGCCTACACCGCCCACCTGCTCGATAATCCTGCGCAGGATCTGCGACGGCGTTTTTGTGGTGATGTCTGCGGTCACCAGCACCGTGGCCCGGTTTTTTCTCTTGTATTCCTTGCATGTCTCTGTCTTGCCCGTGCCGGACTGGGCCAGGGCCGCTCCCATCTTCTGCTTCTGGTCGCAGAACTGGAGCACCTCCCATATCAGGGTGGACGCGTTTGTGGCCACAAAATCCTTGGGCCCCGCCACAAACTGGAGATCCTCCTCCCGGTCCAGCAGGTTCCTGACATCCGTCTCCAGCCCAACGATATCCCCGGGGTATATTTTGTTTACATACTGGCTCAGGGCGGCCGAGCTCCAGTTTATCATCCCGGCGATCACCTTGAAGCTCTTCCCGGACTGGTCCTTCCACAGACAAAACCGCTGGTACAGCTCTTCGTCGTAAGCGCCCCTTAAATCGTCCTTTACCGCAGCTTCAACGCCCATTTAACCCCTCCCGGATATATAATATTTAACTGGTTTAAATATGATTTAACTTATTCCAGAAACTTTCAAACATACTTACTTGCCCGGCCCGGGCAGCGGCCTGTACGTCTGCTCTTCTTTCGCCGGATCAAACGACAGCGGCCTGTACGCCGAGCCCCCCACCGCTCTCAGCGGAGGCAGCCCCTTGTCAAAAGGGGTTTTCATAACGCGGGTCTCGCTCCCGTCCCCGCCCGGTCCCCAGCTCTGCGCGTACGCCCGGGCCTCTCTCTCCTGCGGGTGCAGCCTGGCGATATGGGTTTTCCTGGTCTTTTCAGGCTCCCACAGCCTGTATTTCTCCTGGATCTGCCGCACCAGCCTGTTCTGCATCTCGATCCTGGCGGCCACCTGGTCCCTGTTCTTGGGGTTCACCATGCCCCATTCCTCCGCCACGCAGATCAGCCGTCCCCCATTTCCGGATTGGCCCGGCATCCATGACCTCTTTTTATTTTCAAACACCCAGACCCGGCCGGGATCAAACGGGTTGTACCTCACGAACACCTCGGCCCCGTTGTGATTCGCCAGCTCCGGCGAGTAATACACCAGGGTCCTTTTGAAAAATTCATGCCGGATCTTCACCTGGCTCCGCTTCACCTTCATGGGGTGCCCGTTTCCGTTGGCCGCCTGGATCGGCAGAAAAATATATTCGGTCATGTCCTCCGACAAGGTGGTCACCGGGTATTTCGCGACACTCTCATTATAAAGCTGCCTGGGGCTCTTTCCCGTGTCCTCCCCCCGCTTCACAAACGCGTGGTCGTTCCATTTTTCCAGCACCCTGAATATCCGGTCCACCATCTCCTCGATGCCCAGAAGGCCGCCCGTGCGGATCAGTTCATCAAGCTCTTTCTGCTGCAGCTCCGACTCCCGCTCATCGCGCAGCCTCTTGCAGTAGCCCGGTATCCCGTCATTCCGCAGGTTCCTGTCCAGCCGTCCGAAAAACGACTCAATAGGTTTCGCCTGGGGGTGCCTGACCTTGGCCCTGGTATGCCTGATCCCTTTAGCCCTGACCCCCAGGCCGGTGAGCTGCTCTATTAATAAGGATACATAATTGCTCTCTTCCGGCTTGCCCCAGTCCGTGTACACCTGGCTCGGCAGTCCCCACTTGACAGCGTTAAGCAGAGACTGCCCAACCGTGTACCTGTTGTAATGCTGGTACGATACCGCCCCCCATATCATCTGCGTCCGGAAATCCAGCCAGCAGAACAGCTCCAGGGTCGCCACGTCCCCGTTCCAGTCAAAACAGTAATAATCCGCCTTGTGCTGGTCCCCCACCAGGCACTCCATCGCCCTGTACGCGGTAAAATCCCTCTGTATGGCAGGCACCACATCCTCCCTGAGGCCCCTCACGCCCTTGTCCCGGTAATGGAGCACTGCCCCGGAAATGCGCTTGTGCAGGTTGAGAAAAGACTCGTAACACCCGCATCTGAGGCCCTCCGCCTCTGCCCGGTCCCGCACCCGCTCGTACAGCGTAAGTTTTTCAGCGTGGTTCCTGCGGTTCCCCATGATCTCCTCGATCGCCATGTGCGCCGCCTCCTTGTCCCAGGCCCGCACCGTGATCCCCAGGCTCTCTATGCTGTGGCCGTGGTTTCTGGTCGGCTTTATAAGCCACTTTCCCTTTTTCACCCGGTCCATCAGCCTGTACGCGGTCGCGTAATTATATCCGTGCGATTCAGCTATATTCCTGATCCTCTCCCGCCTGCCCCTGGCCCCCTGCGGAACCGCCAGGCACTCGCACACCATCTGTATCTTCATGGCCACCTGAGGGTCTTTCAGCTTTTCCGGCGGCACCTTTATCTCGTTGCTGCTGACCATCTCTTCCACGCTGTCGTCGTCGATCCCGTATCGCCGCCGCATGATCCTCTCCTGGATCTCCGCCGGCAGCCTGTCTGTATAATATAGCTTTATATTCCTCGGCCCCTGCTCGTGCGGCCATGATTCGTTATCTGCTCTATAAAGCACTGCCCTGGGGGTGCACTGCAAAACATCCGCCAGCTCATCTATCGTTACCGTCCCGCTCCGGTCCATTCCGTCCCTCGCGCTCTACCCCAGCATGTTTCTTACTTCATCAGCGTCAAAATCATCACAAATACTCAGATCCGTCTCTGATCTCTCCCCTCCATTAAGCCGCTCGCTTCCCAGCTCCTGCCTGATGCATTCTTCGCAGATCCCGTGCGATCCGGCATAGCTCACCATCCTTATCACGGCCGGTCTTCTTCCGTATCTGGGGCACCATGCGCATAATACCGGGTATGGTTTTTCAGCGGCCTGGCCCATTGCACCCCTTTTACCTCCCGCTCCTCAGTTCGCGTTTGAGCCTCTGCAGCTCCAGGATGTTCTCGTCTATCTTCCCCAGGGTCATCTGGCGCACCTCGTCCCCTGATATGACCCTGGCCCCCTCCGCCTCCGCGTACATCCCGCATACGTCCAGGGATTCCGCCACCCTCTGGAACGCGAACAAATAAAAAGCCGGTATCGGGTACTCCACCGGCTTTGACAGGTAATGATTCAGCATGTGTATAGATAGTTTATTGGAGCCCAGAAACTCGTTGACCGCGTCCACCAGCTGCTCCCGGCTCATCCCCGACCTGCGCTGCATCCTCTTCAGCGTGGCCGCCACCTCAATGCACGCCTCCTCGTACTTAAAACTGCTCCTGGCCGGGCCCTCCTGGTCAAGGAGCTCCGCCTTCAGCTCCTGGTAGGCATCTATCTGCCGGTTGAAGTCAAACCGTAACTGCCCGGCATCTATTCTTTTTCTGGCTTTAGACATTGCCTTTCCCGCGTCAAAGGTTTATAATTAAACCTGTTAGCCGATAGCTTTGGATGTCGACCGCTTTTTCGGGCCCAGGTAATACTCCGGGAACACCTCGTAATGGTGCCTCCCGACCCTCTCTGCGATCGCCTGCATAACCCGGTCCGAGACAAGCTGCCTGTGAATGACCCGCGATACCGCCATCGGGTCCACATTAAGCTCCTCGGCCAGGCGGGCCTGGGTGATGCCTTTTTTCTTGAGCTCTGCCTGTATGTCAGCGGGGTGCATTTTTGTTAATCTCCTTAATATGGTGGTAGTCGTCGAAACAATAGAGGTCATACTTAGATATGCTGTCCCCCCCGTTGCTGCACTTATGGGAGTAATTATCTCGGAAGTATTTAATCGGTGGAAGAGGCGGGAACAACATTCGCGCATATTGTTCGAGAAGAAGCTCGATGTGTACACTCGCCTTTGTGGACTTCATAAAAATCTGGTTGGTGATGTAATCCGAGCACTTGGAGAGAAACGCCTCCCTAAAGATATTATTCGCGGTAGTGACGAAATCATAGCGTTTGCGCAGGCGAACTCCCTTTTCATTTCCGGGACAGTCGATAAGATTGTGGGCGATTTCAGGAACGCGTTCAAAGATGGCCTCTTTATAGACTCTGGTACTGGAGCAATATCCAAAAGGATAATACTCATAAACCAGAAACTCCACGAACGATGCCGGAAAGAACTTGGCCTGAAGACGCTTGAAAAAAGTATTTCGTGATATTTTTTGCATACTTACGCATGTATCGATGGAAAGAATAAATGAATTATCAGCAGCAGCAATAAAAGCCCAAAAGCTGCTCCAACAATTAACTCAAGCCAGAATTGAACAAGATCGAGAACTACCATGAGAACCCTTTGTCTATTTCAAAACCATGATTAGATATTAATAGCGTTTATAAATCAGAATATGGACTTATGTCAAGAAAAAAAACCCAAATATCGGACTTAAATTTAAATAAAATTAGTGATAGAATAGTTTATATCCGGCTAAAGGCCGGTAAAAAACAAGATGAATTTGCTAAATTAATAGGTATTTCAAAGACTACCGCTAGTAATATTGAGAACCTTAGACATGAACCATCTTATTCTGCACTAAAAAATATAAGTCAGTTATTTGGTGTTAATACAAAGTGGTTGCTTTTTGGCGAAGGAGATCCTTATATATATAAGGATAGGGAAGGGGGTGATCAGGCCGCCAATGAACCTCTATATAATAAGGATAGCCACCTGGATGAGGACCCGGTCGTGAGCGAGCTCCTTCAAGGGGCCCGAAAGGTCTTGAAAAGCGGTAACAGGGTCGCCTTTGACGCCCTGGAGCGCAACATCAAGTATTTCTCCCACGCCGTAAACATCGAAAAAGAGCTGACAGACCTGCGCCAGGACGTCAAAACCATCAAGGAATACATAAAGGCCAGGGACCAGGATAAAAAAGCGGCCCTCCCGGAACCGGCCGACGGGGAGCTTACCGAAAAAAAGGTAATGTGATCTATTTAATCTTCGCTTGATAAGGAGGTGTTGAAATGGCGGTTTTTGCCGGGGCCATGATCTTCGTCTGGATCTTTTTGATTGCTTTAGCTGTCCTTATTCCTGTAAGTGTCTATGCGGCCCAGAAATGGGCGCACAAATGCTGGGAGGAGCTGGTACAGGTCAACAGAAGGCTCGGGATACTTATAGACCTGTCATCCCCCTCATCCGAATTTTTCCAGCTCAAGCTCGACCAGGCCTCCCGATCAAAAACCCGTTAGTCTTTTAAGATCGGTACAATAAAGAAAGGGAGCCGCCTTCTGGTTGCAGAACAATTCTCCTATCGTGGTCCCGCACCGGGTGTATATGAAAATAAAACAAAGGTGCCGTGAGCGGTGACCGGGTGATTTTGTGATGCGCAGGTTTTGCGAAAACAACCAAATACAGGCCTGGAAAGAGTTGAATTAGTGAGGTTTATTAATAACCAAAAAACCCTCATTTTCCCAAAATTGGTTTTGTAAATTTACTTCCAGGTGTACGCTTTACCGTAAAAACCTTAACTATTTGTTTTTATTACCTTAGTCTTTAAATATACCCGTTCCAGGTCAACTTCCAGGTCACCTGGAACCAGATTCAACGAATTTTTGTTGCCTGTAAGACCCGAAAAACTATATATATCAAACGCTTTCACGTTTAACCCTGTTACTTGGAGTCCGGTTATTTGTTGCATTTTATGTTTCAATAACCCCTAAAAAAGGCTGTTTTAAGGCCTGTTTAGTTGCAGTTTATATTTAGTTGGAATGCCTGAAAATATTTTAATATCTTACTTATCTCCTTAATATCCCAGGTAATCCCGTATTTACCCCAAAAATCCCATGTTGTTGCATATTATATTACGGAGCTTATTTCCCTGCCTCAGAATTTTCCCCATTAACAGCTCTTTTATATCTTCCCGAAGGGCCTCCATATCTTCCTCCTGAACATGAAAAGGATTTTCATCCGCCAGGAGATCAGGTGGGAGCCTGCTTCGCAGCTGCTCAAATTCCGGCATTAAACCGGTGAGATCCCGGTTTTCAAGCTCGAGCTCTTCAACTGCCCTTATGAGGGTGTTTATTGATGTCCCCTCAGCAGAAGCCTCCCCGGGCGAGGGTTTTTTGCGAGTATGAAGAACAGTTTTTTCAATCCAGGCTTCAATAAGGCCCGCAGCGATTCCCTTGAACTCCTCCGTCCAGTGGAACGACCTTTCGTGCAGATCTCCATGGAGAGATGTGTGCCCTTCCAGAATCAGCCGGGCCGCGACCGGACGGCCCTGGGCCCCGGCCAGTTCTTCTTCTAAGGATTGCCTCACCCGGTCGAGGCATTCCTCCTGTATTTCGCAGTCATTCAGGTCAACCCTGCATATCGCCCAACGAAGGACATCAATATCGTGATGCTCGATTTCCTTTACCTGCCCTTCCTCCACCGTAACAACAGTACAGCCTTTGGCCCCGGTTTCGCGTATATGCCTTCCCTGGATGTTACCCGGGAAAATGACCCATGGATCCCTGGATACCTCCTCACGTTGATGAACGTGCCCCAACGCCCAGTACTGATATCCCTTTGATCGCAATGCATCCAATGAACATGGAGCATAAGGTTCATGCCCCGGTCTTCCGGTAAGGGCTGTATGCAGGATCCCGATATTGAAAAGGCCATATTCTCCTTGAGGGTAATACTGGGTCAGGTCTTCGGTAACTATCCGTGAGGGGAAACTATGTCCGTGAATGGCCACATTCAGATCATCAAGGATAATGGTTTCAGCTTTTTTATGGGAAAACAGTTTTACGTTGTCAGGGACATGGAGGGCTCGAGAGATTTGACTGGCCGCATCGTGATTTCCGGATACGATGAAAACCTGAATACCGGCCTCCCTCAGTAATCCCATCCGGTTTACAAAATAAAGGCCGGTATTGTAATCCTTCCAGTCACCGTCAAAGAGATCACCAGCTAAAATAACAAAAGCCGCTTCTTCCTGCATGGCGAGGTCCACGAGATTATCGAACGCGCGCCTCACTGCGCCCCTGATCTGTTCTACTGGAGCATCCTGGTAGACCTCCAGCCCTTTCAGGGGGCTGTCAAGGTGAATATCCGCGGCATGTAAAAATCGAAACATGTTGTTACTCCTTCTGAAGCAATCATATTACCGAATATCAGGTATTATAACAAAGGAGTTTGACAGATCCAGTCAAAACCGGATAAATTTTTTAGATAAAAGTCACGCCGGAACGATCAATAATAACCAGACCCGCAGGGGAATTTATTGATAAATCTGCTATTTTTTAATACCACATAATTTGTCTTTTCACTGAAACTTTCTCCTGATAGACTCCCAATCTGCGGAAAACGAAGTTCCTATCGATTCAATTTTGTCCCGGTTACGGTAGAGGGTAAATTCATGGCAACCCAGGGCCAGCTCTTTGGACATCCAAAGGGGCTGTACTTCCTCTTTTTCACGGAAATGTGGGAGAGGTTTTCATATTACGGCATGCAGGCGCTCCTGGTGCTTTACATGATAAAGCATCTCGCCTTCACCCAGGAGACAACATCGCGGATCTTCGGACTCTATACCGGGCTTGTTTATTTCACCCCTTTTTTCGGCGGGATTATCGCCGACCGGTTTATCGGAAGGAAAAAATCCGTCATAACCGGGGCACTGATCATGGCGCTCGGCCATTTTCTCATGGCATTTGAGTCAATGTTTCTTCCCGCGCTATCCAGTCTCGTAATAGGGTGTGGTTTTTTCAAACCAAATATTTCCCCGCAGGTCGGGGCTCTATATGACCCAGAAGATTCAAGGAGGGACCGGGCGTTCGGCATTTTCTACATGGGAATTAATCTGGGCGCGTTTTTTTCCCCGCTGGTCTGCGGTACTATAGGAGAAAAATACGGTTTCCATTACGGCTTTACCATAGCCGGTATAGGAATGGTCCTGGGGCTGATTGTGTATCTCTGGGGAATTAAATATTATCCTGTTGAACTGAAAGAAACAGCTAAGGCCACTGAACGGCCCGAAACAGGATGGAGCAGGACAGACAGGCAAAGGCTGTTCATCCTTGTCACCGTAATCGCGGCATTGATCCTGTTCTGGGCTGCATTCAACCAGATGGGCAACACCATAGAACTGTTCGCAGACGAGGAAACTGAAAGGAGAGTCTTCGGCCATGTTATTCCGGCCTCGTGGATACTCTCACTGAATCCCATGTTTATTTTTATGCTAACTCCTCTGGTGACGGGGCTGTGGGCGTATCTAGCGAAAAGGGGCAAGGAACCCGGCGCAGTCACCAAGATAGTCGCTGGAGGTATTATACTCGGGCTCTCATTCATGATCCTGTTTCCGCCCGCCTATTTCTTCGATATAAACGGAAAACCCGTAAGCCTGCTCTGGCTGGTTTCTTTTTCTCTGGCCTATACCGTGGGAGAGCTCTGCTTTTCACCAATCGGCCTGTCTTTTGTTTATAAAATGTCTCCTGTACGGTGCGTGTCCATGATGATGGGCTTGTGGTTCATGGGGCAGTTCATCGGCAATGTGCTGTCGGGCTGGCTGGGCGAATTCTACACAAAAACACCAAAAGAACTATTCTTTGCCGGCCTGGGGATACTTCCGATAATTGCTGCAATTTTTATCCTGCTGTATAACAGGTTCTATATAAAAAGGAAGATATGACGAGCTGTACCCGAAAGCTGAACTAAATCTTCTTGAACCGTGCTGTTTTTCGCGGAAACCCAGAATATTATTTTCACCCGAAGGAGCAAATCATGACTAATTCGTATCCAGAAGCAACGGTGTTTAACTCGGAAGCAAGGCGTTTGACTTCCTCCGCCACAGGAAAGACCTATCAAATTTCGGTCGGGCTTCCCCTCAGCTACATGGATTCAAATAGATCTTATCCTGTTCTTTATATGCTGGACTCAAACACGCTGTTCGGGGCGGCAGCGAATCTAGCAATGCTGCTTGGTTGGGGAGGAGAATTACCGGAGATAATTATCGTCGGGATAGGCTATGAAATTCACAGTTTCGATGACTGGGCAATCCTGCGCAGTCGTGATTTGACCCCTTCGTCTGTAGAAGATATTCCTGGTTCCGGTGGAGCCTCACAGTTTCTTAAATTCCTAGACACTGAACTTATACCCTTCATCGATTCGAACTACAGGACAAATCCTGCGGACAGGGCAATTACAGGCCATTCCTTTGGGGGCTTATTCGTTCTGTATACATTGCTTCACAGACCGGATCTTTTCCAGCGATACTGTGCTGGCAGTCCGGTTCCTGATTATGATGACCGTTTGTTATTCGAGTTTGAGCAGGAATTTGCTCTGACAAACTCGTCCCTGCCGGTCAGCCTGGCCGTAATTGCAGGGGAACTTGAAGGACCAAACACGATCTCCACCGGGGAGTTCTGCGCCAACCTGTCAGCAAGGAATTATGAAGGCCTGAACCTCACGTGCTTATTAATGGAAGGCGAGACTCATCTGTCCGCTATCGCACCCTTGATGGTCAAGGGCTGGAAAGCAATTTACGCATGAGGCAAAATCGAGTCAGGGCGCAGGTTCGGTTCTGAATATGTTGCACATAAAAAAAGTTCCATGCATCTTAACGGGTTAATATATAATTCGATCGTACGATAAGGCAAACCAGGTTGATGTATAAACGTAAAATGACTGGCACCCTGGCTTTAATGGGTATAGGATTTAAAGAGAAAGGAAAAACAGAACAGGAGATGAAATTTTTTGAAAAATACGAAAAATTTTACGGCTGTTTCTTTTGTATCATGAAAGCCATATAACCCGGATTTTTTACTCCGGCAATGCGGAAGAACCTTTTCCGGGTATAAGGTAATGCCGTTTCGAGGATGGTTTCTCTCTTAATTTTTCTGCCTGTTCCAAAATTTCCGCGTATCGATGTTTTAGTTCATAGAAACCGTGCCACCACGCATAGTCCGGCGCCATCATTGCCGCTCCCATTCGGGCTCTCCTCCCTTCGTGGTGCCAGAATTCATAAAATTCCCATTCCAGCGGTTCATCAAAGTATTGTTCGCGGTTCAAGAGCCCGGCGTCGTAAAGAGAATCGATAACTTCCTTGACCGGCTTGTAATACAGCTCATTATAGTTTTTGATCACATTGTCCAGGTTATTGAAATGATCATCCGTCCATCTTTCTGAGTGGCATTGCATACAGATGGCCTTCATCTTATTTCTTTCTGTTTTCCAGTCGGTATCAGCTGGAAAAGCCTTGAATTCATTCGGCCTTACAGTAAGGGGAGCCTGAGTTTCCCAGGAGAGCCGCTCCGTTACATCATGGGTTCCCGGCACGTCTCCGGTCGCTGACATATGGCAGGCAGCGCATGTAGGCGCACGAAAATCCCGCCCTGCTTTCCATGCTCCGTCATCTGTGATCCAGTTCCATGAGTACCCTTCTGCATGATAAATGGTACCGTGCTTGGATTCATTGTATATCTCTATCTGGGGATGGTCAGGCCCCAGGTGACACTGATCGCAGGCCTCGGGTTTCCGGGCCTCGACAATGGAAAACCTGTGGCGGGTGTGACAACTGCTGCAACTGCCTGCTGTGCCGTCGGGATTTTTTCTACCCACCCCCACGTTGGGCCAGCTCCCCGGAACCGGTCTTCCCTCTCTGACCTTCACCACTGTACCGTGACAGGCATAACAGCCACTGGTCCGTTCAATATCATTATTCATATCATCGTTCAGCCAGTGATCCACTTTCCATATGATATCCAGGGTTTGGGCATGCTTGCTTTTAGCATACTGTTCCGCTTCCCCTGGATGGCACCCTGAGCAGGTTTTTGGAGAAACAACAACAGCCACAGGCACGGGGTCGAATTGAAGGTGATCTTTACTGGTTAATTCCCTGTCCGTTTCCTGATGGCAGTCAAGACAATCCACTCCGACTCTGGCGTGAACGCTCTCTTTCCAGTCATAATAAATACCAGGGCTTTTTTCCTTATGACATTCCATACACCCTGTTCCTGCGGTCTCCGCTCGCCCTTCAGGAATGATCTGTAATGGAAAATCCCACCGCCAGATGCTGATACAGGCCAGGATGAGAAAAACGATAACCAGGTTTATATAGGCCATCTTTACAAAAAGTCTGTGAGCCGGATGAGGGCCTTCGGTTTTTCCGCCTCCTGAAGATAGCTTTCCTATTACAGACATTTTTTCCAGTACCTCCGGACCATGTGGGGCATCCCCAAGATCCCGTGTCAGATCAGCTCCTGCCTGGTGCTTCCCGAAATGTCTCCCTTGTTTCCATTTTTCACTTCTGCTCACATCATAGATTTTATTTTCCACGACAATATACGCAGGATTATCAGACTGCCCGTTAAAATGCTCCAAATTATCCGTGGTGATTTCCCCGGATTCCTCCACACGACCCGGGGCTGATCCTCTTCTCATTTTTGAATGTATAACAGTAACAGCTGTCAGGCCTATGCCCACCATAATCAGAAAAAGAATAATCTTGATAAAGAGCAACAGCCCAAAGGAATTATCAAAAAACTGCGCCCATCTATCCATCCTGATCCATGTGAGGTAGGTCCCGGTTACTGCCAGAACTGTCATGCAGGAAACTCCCAATACGCGTTCACCTCTTGGTATCCCGCTTATCAGCTGCTTGGGACCGATAAAAATATGGATGTAAAAAATTGCTCCCGCAAAAATTACCGCAGCGATAAGGTGAAGGTAACCCACCAGAAACCGGATCATCCTGTGCCAGGGACCCTGGAGCAACTGGGCCTTGTTTAATATTCTTCCAGGGATGGGATACTTGTAACCGTTCTTGATAAAGGCAAAACCCACGGTTTTTAACTGGCCGCCGGTACTCTGCTGGTGACAGAAGATGCAACCTTTCCCGGTTTGTTCAGCATATTGATCCGTGGCTTCGCTTAAAGAGGGGAAAACGAGCAAAGCTAGGGTCATTAGAATAAGGCCACTGAGGAGAAGAAAGGAAGAGCGCATTATATGCACATCCATTTAAGGCTGACATAGAAAAAACAAGTAGTTTCTTTTTCGTGCAAGTTTTCTATCAAACAGATTAAATGTCAAGTGCCAAGAGTATCTTATAATCGTTCTGGCTGGAAATACTTATAAAAGATCGAACCTTTTTCGCAGCCTGCTGGATAAATCTCTCAAGAGCCCAAACGCCTTTTCAACGGTCTTATCTCCATCCGGGTTAACCAGGCAGCAGGTGGCCGGAGATAAGAGGCTGCGGGAGAGAAGAAAATCCCGGTCAATCCCCTTATCTTCCAGAAATTCCCACAGGCTTGTCAGCCGTTCCTCCAGAGAGCCTATGGTCTCCAGTTCAAAGGGTTCGTAATTTGTCGGAACGATGCCCCAGACTAAAATACCGCCTCTGTCCAAAAACCTTCTGATAGAGGTGGAATAGGAGCTGAATACCTCTCCATTTGTAAAAATATCCAGAGACAGTATATCCAGATCGAGGTTGAGCAAAAAATCCCAGTCCGGATTCCCGCAGAGGTGAACGCCTCTGGGCCGGTCGATCATTCCAAAGAAAGTCTCCATATCGATTTTAGCGGCCTGTTCGCTGTATCCGGCCAGGGCTGAAAAAACAAATTGGAGTCCCGGCTCATCCACGAACATAAAGGCATTCGGATTTATCTCTTTCAGGCGGGCCAATTGGACGTTGACCCGTTTGGCCATAAATTCCAGCATAAAAGGCCTGACCGTGTCGTCAAAAATGATAGGTCGGTCGTCCTGATCCCTGACATTGAATCCGAAGCTGATCGGCCCTTCGAGCTGACCTCTTATAGCCGGCCTGTCCGCGAGATCAAGCTCCAGAAAACGATGGTAAACTGCAGAATAGGTGTGACTGATATCAAAGTAATCCGGTTCTTCAAAATGGGCCAGGGTCTGTTCAAGCTCGGTCATAAATTTATCCAGCGAAAACCTTAGGGTCTGCTTTTCCAGGTTAAGAATAATCCCGGGGAAATGCTCTGAGGCCTGGACATACATATCCTCGTAATAGCTGTAACGGGGCAGTTGAGGCCAGAATGGGATATCCACGGACAAGGCCGTATCAAGTGCTTTATCCACATCTTTATGTGGCATTACCGCCATGGCGGTGGTCAGAAGGTTGCCGGGTATTTTATTCATTATTGGACCCATTTACCCTTAATGGCTCTTGTGTCCGGGGAGTATCCCATAGTACATCTTTCTGAATCTACCTTAAAATGTTTTAGATGCTCAGAAAATTGAGATAATAGCAAAAAAACACTCAACTAATATCTTGATTTGCCGAAAACAATGATTACCATCTTAACAATGGTATAAAAAAAATCGATCAGCATTTTCAGAAAGGGTGCTTTAATATGGATACTCTCAGATATTATTTACCGGGAATCATTTTAATTATGGTAGCGCTCCTGATCCTGGCGGTACCTGAAATCCTGGTAGTTTTCTTGGCCTCTATAATTATCATGGCAGGAATAGGCGCGCTTTATATTGGACATAACATTAAAAAATCAGAAACAGGATTTCGACAAGCTGATGAATGGCCTTCAAATGAAGATTTTTTCGGGCGCAGGTTTGTCAGGAAACCGGTATTCAGGGACTGGAAAAGATGGTTCTGACACTCTTTCCCTGTAAATAGGGGAAGTTTACATAGATGAAAGGGAGCTGTGACAAGTAACATAGCTCCCTTTTTATTTCCCCTGGAATATGTACCTGATACTGAAACATGTAATTTCGACAAGTTAAGTTATAGTTAGTGGAATTGCTGAGGTTTTATTGGCGCCTTTATTCAGACCATTTTTACCAGTTCAGAAATGTCCAGCAAAAATTTATTTCTTATTTACGCAGAGGGGGAGAGGTTCGCCTGTTTTCTGGGAGATAAATATTTTATGATGATGTAAACGTAGCCGGCCCCAACAAGCGGAAACAGGTAACAGACGTGCTGCACGAGAGAAATTCCAAGAGCCTGTTCAGGGGGAACCCCCATATACTGATAAATAAAAAAGACCACCGCCTCATATATTCCTAAATTTCCAGGAGATACAGGGACCATGGTAACAAGTGACAGAGCGGCCAGGACGAGAAGCACACTCCACAGTGGCAGGCTTATTCCAAAAGCCTTCTGAACACTCCATATGGCTGTGGCCTCGGCACCTTTCATAGCTACAGCAAGCACAAGCCCGAGGCAGAAATGCCTGGCGCTTCGAAGCGCTTCCATGTACCTGGCCCACCTTCCTACAAAATCTGTTACCCTGCTTATTACAGATCCTGCGACCTTTTCTCCGTGCAGGGGTTTATCCCTATAACGCCTGGCGAATGCATAGAACAGGGCAAACAGGGAAAGAACCGCAATAGTAACCAGCAGAATACCGTTTTTCATCCATCCGGGCGTGGGTGTAAAAAAAGCCAGCAGAAGAAAAAGCAAAACTTTTGCGAGGCCCCTGGAGAGTTGATCCAGGCTCATCACTGACACCGCTGCGGCCGAACTGATCTGCTCACGTTTCCAGAGCAGCACAACCCCCAGCAAATGTCCTGCGAAAAAAGGCACCGTGTTCAGTGTCATTGAAATCAGTGCTACGACTTCTGTCATGCGTGAAAAAGATACACTGTAGTCCTCTGGTAAAAAAACCTGCCACTGCAGAGCCCAAAAGCCCAGCACAGACAGATTAATGGTAATGGCCAGAGCTACCCATGAGCTGTTCAGGCTTCCAATCTCTTTCCAGACCCTGGCCCATTCCATGTGCCGAAAGCAGAAAAAGAACAGGACCGTAACAGCCAGCCACGATATGGTCAGTAATAATTTTCTTTTGTTTTTCATAGGGCCTTGCCGCACCTTAAGAACTGTGTTTCTGACGGGTCATTCCCCGGACAGTATGCGGCATCTGCCGCCTCACAGGTTCTGCCCGGCTAAAAGCTTATTACAAATCTGCCGGATCTGCTTTTACAAGTCTAGAGATGGCAAAGGCGGCGGAAGAATCGCAACACCTTAAGAGTATCAGCATTCACCTTGTCACAGCCTTTTTTAAAAAACAGGCCGCGTCAGGTTTGCCAGGTCTTTTACAGACCCCGGAACATCGGAAAATGCTGAATGCTAATATTCCGCGTAATGAAAAGGTTCAATCTCGGAAAGTTCCTGAGGGGTGAGAGTCTTGAACCCTTTGGCCTCTATCAGGGCTTTCGCCTGCTCTGATTCTTTGATCTCCAGAACAAAAACGGCTTTTTTCCGGCTTTCTATTACAAAGCCATAACCGTCTTCAATATTGATATTTTCGGCTTTCAGGAGTTGCAGCAGTTTGTCCAGACCCCCAGGCTGATCCTTGATCAGAACCGGGATTACTTCTTTGAGTTCAGCAGGTATGTTCTGTTTTTGGAGAGCTTTATGGGCGCGTTCCGGGTTGTCTACAATCAGGTTTATGTGCCCGAAATCGCCAAAGGAAGTTATGGTCGTCGACCGGATATTTATGTTCTTTTTGGATAGTATTGAGGTGACCTGGGCAAGGATGCCCGGCCTATTTTCCGCCAGTACTGTTATTTGATAGGCTTTCATGTTTGTTAGTCGATATTATCACTGCTTATGCAAAAAGGTTGTTCCAGGCGAAAAGTCAAATTCCATTTTAAAAAATATAAGAGAAAAGCCTTGCGTGTCAATAAATTTTCCAAGTAGCAAAAGACCCCATGACCGGAACAAAAGGCCAAAAATAATGAAAACAGCGCCTCAGACTGTACCCTCTGGAGAAAATAACTCATAAAATCATTTTAGTTTTTGAAGACAAGCTTCTATAAAGGCGGGAAGATCTCCCG
Organism: uncultured Desulfobacteraceae bacterium; assembly: GCA_964627015.1. Classification (GTDB taxonomy): domain Bacteria; phylum Desulfobacterota; class DSM-4660; order Desulfatiglandales; family Desulfatiglandaceae; genus CAZVGY01. The sequence goes on along the minus strand of CAZVGY010000004.1, from coordinate 14,388 downwards.
GATTTCTACTGGACACCAGGTTCCCGTCAACTACAACTTCCTGATCCAGAAATTCAGCACCGGCATTTTCGATATCCCGCTTTATGGATTTCCATCCAGTTATTTTTCTCCCTCTTATAACATCAGCGGTGATCAGGATTTGGGGGGCATGACAAATGGCAAACACAGGTTTACCGCTTTCAAAAAACCGCTTTGTAAAATCCACGGCCGCCTCCTCCGCCCGAAGCTTGTCAGGAGAATAGCCACCTGGTATCAGAAGGGCATCAAAATCATCCGCGGACACATCATTAAATGTCGTTTCAACTGTTACTGGAGTACCCTTTTTTTTACCTTTCACTGTTTCTCCGGCATTTAATCCGATATGCCGTAGTGCATGACCGGCATCCTGAAAGGCCTTTGCGGGTTGAGTATATTCTGCGTCTTCAAAAAGGTCAGCGATAATAACAGCTATTTTCTTCATAATCCCCCCATCCATATCAAGTTGGCTTTTACTTGCTTTTTAAGGTTATAAAAATAAAAAAACGACAAAGTCAGGATGGGAAAGCTATACATCCACGCCCACTACGCGGCGCAGCAAAAATCCTATGAAAAAGCTGACTGCGGCTACGCCCATCGATATGGCAATCATTTCCAGGGAACTTTTTTTAAAGGATTTCGCCTGGGCCACAGAAATATAAAAAGTGAAAATCAGAATAAGCAGTACCGCGCCTGATACAGTACCTCCCAGGGCAATAAAAAGATCGTCAAAAAGGAGGAAGGGCAGCACCAGGATAATAACAGCCAGCAAATAAGCTGTGCTTGTATAGGTCGAAGCCTTTAATGGATTTTTGGCGCTCTCTTTTTCACTTTTGGTCGATAGATATTCAGAAGCGCCCATACTTAAAGAAGCGGCGATACCTGTTACCGCTCCGGTCAGGGCGATCAGTCTTGTATTTTGAAGGGCCAGTGTAAGGCCTGCCATGGCCCCGGTCAGTTCTACCAATGCATCGTTAAGGCCCAGGATCATAGAACTTACATACTTCAGACGTTCTTCATCCAGTATTTTGATAAGTTTCTGTTCGTGGTCAAATTCGTCATGTTCAATGTTTGCAGCCGGGGTAGACTCTGCGGCTATTTCCTGGTAATTGATTTGAGCCTGCACCTCCCTGTTCTCCATCAACCGAATTGCAAAAGTATATCCCAAAATCCTGGCGAGGAAATAATAAAACCAGATTCGAAATTTCGATGGCGAAACAGAAACTCCGGTCTGTTCTTTTATTATTTCATAGTGCTTGAGTTCATCCTCCGCAATCGACCGAAGTACATCGACATCATCATCCTTGCTAACAACGCTGGCCAGTCTGTTGTATATATAATATTCCGTTATCTCGGATTTCTGCGCAGTCAGTAATTGGGCATGTATCTTCTTTTCTGACTTTTTATCCTGATTTTTCATGCTTATTTATTTAGCCCCCGCAAACATTACTTATATAATGGATGCTATCTTCTACATATAGGACCTCCGTCAGCTGGATTATATTCATTTGTCTATCGCTCTCAAGCTAAAAGAGAGTTTTTATTTTTCTCTTTCCTCCTGGTCCTCCCACACAGGGGAACAGGTTTCCAGACCACCGCTCAGGAGCCTGGCCTTGAAACCTTTCTGTACGAGAATCCTGTAAGCGATATACCCGCGAAGGCTCACCGTACAGTAAGCAATATAGGTCTTGGTTCTATCCAGTTCATTCAATCGATCCCTAAGCTCATCAATATGGATATGTATTCCATTCCTGATGGTACCGGTTTGCTTCACTTCCTCCAGGGTTCGCACATCGAGCATAACATTCTCTTCCATATCCAGGTCGTCTATTTCATTCCAGTGGACAACCCTTATATCCCCTTTTAAAATATTAGCCGCTACAAAACCGGCTATATTTAATGGATCTTTGGCGGCCCCGAATTGAGGTGCATATGCCAGCTCCAATTTTTCAAGATCGTACACGGTCATGCCAGCCTGAATAGCCGTAGCCAGAATATCTATTCTCTTATCCACTCCTTCCTCCCCAACGATCTGTGCTCCCAGAATCTCCCCTCTGTCCGGCCCAAAGAGCAGTTTAATCGCCATTGACTTCGCTCCAGGATAATAAGTTGCGTGGTGATAGGAATGGGTGAAGGAAGCCATGTAAGGCCTACCGGCCTGCTTAAGGGCCTTTTCCTTGTTGCCGGTGGAAGCAGCCTTCTTATAGAAAATCCTTGTTATATTTGTACCCAATACGCTTTCAAATTTGCTATGCCGCCCCATGACGTTGTCCGCTGCCGCCCTTCCCTGCCTGTTGGCAGGCCCGGCTAGGGCAAGTAGGCGCTTTTCGCCGGAGATGAAATCTATCACTTCTATAACGTCTCCTATGGCATAGATGTCATGGTCGGAAGTACGCAACTGCTTATCCACCTGGATGCCTCCCCGCTCTCCTATGGAGAGGCCTGATCTTTCCGCAAGTTCCTTATCAGGTCTCACACCTATAGACAGCAAAGTCAGATCGGTTGTTATGCTGAGACCTTTTTCAGTTTTCACCACCAGACTACCATCTTTTTCAAGAAAAGATTCAATACCGTCATCCAGATAAAGTTTTATATCATGATCACGCAGATGCCGGTGAATGAGAGCTGCCATTTCATAGTCCAGTGTCGGCATTAACTGGGAGCTCTTTTCTATGACGCTGACATCAACACCCCGTCTACTGAAATTTTCAACCGCTTCAAGGCCAATAGCCCCTCCTCCTGCAATGACAGCCGATTTAACGTCATTGCCGTCCAGGTAAGCCTTGATGCTGTCTGAATCCGGAAGGTCCTTCAGAGTAAATACCTTGCTGGAATTCACACCAGGAAGCTGCGGTTTTGTGGGAATAGAACCGGGAGATAAAATAAGTTTGTCATACCCTTCTTCGAATACTTCCCCTGTGACATAATCCTTTACTCTAATAGATTTTTTACTGCGGTCGATCTCGGTAACCTCCTGGGAGGTCCTCACATCAATGCGGTATCTTTTTCTCAGTCGATCCGGTGAGGCAATGAAAAGATCGTCTCTTTTCTCAATCTCGCCACCTATATAATAAGGGAGTCCGCAATTGGCGTAAGACACATAATATCCCCTTTCAAACATTATGATATTTGCGTCCTCGGAAACTCTTCTAGCCCGAGCTGCCGCAGTAGCGCCGCCAGCTACACCTCCCACAATGATAAGTTTCATCTCTTTTTCTCCTCGTGCCCACTTCTCAAAAAACAAAGAGCGCAAAGGTACTTCTGTTTTGCTGATCCTCATTCACTGAGAACGCAAAAAAGTAATATTTAAGATAACCTGTGCTATCGCCGGATTGTTATTAATATTTTTTTTGCTCTATTCACACCTTTTAAAGAAGAGACCATACCTTTCGCTGTATTGCCTAAAATATTGGTAACAAAATCGTTTAAATTGATTGTCTCATTATTTACAGCCAGATCCACATCCTTGTTATCGATTTCAAGCCTGATTTCACTGATGTCCTTAATTCCTTCCAGGCTGGAGACCATTCCATAAACAGTGTGATCCACAAAGCCCTCAACAAAATAATCCATCTCGATCGGGCTGTCGTCTACAATAAGGCTGATTCGTCTTGTCATAAATACCTCCTCTCGCGCATCCGGCTATCATAAAAATTTCGGAAAGGCCTTTAATGGATTCCTCGTTAAATATAATATTCCCCTCGAAGTCCATGTAACCTGAAAGACCATGATGGTATTGGCAAGTGTGGATTTTCCCGCCCCATTGGGGCCAGCTAAGGCATGCACGTGACCTGGCCAAGACTGAAGCCACAGGTTGTTAAGGATAGGGCGCCCATCACCGAGGTTCAAAAGGACCTCTCTTGTTTCGAGTATTGATCGTTAAGGCATTTTTTCAATCCTCTTTGTATTAAATAACAGGGACAGCCATAACAGGTACAGAAGCATTCTTAAGGATCTTTTCTGCCACACTTCCAAAGAACCGGGCTTTTCTCCCCCGCGTTGTCATGACTATCATATCTATATCATTCCGCTCGGTAAAGTTGAGTATTTCTTCAGCGGGATCCCCTATGGCTATCTTTTTTTATAGATGGGACATTCGTTCAGATATTCCTCGCACAACCGGTTAAGCCTTTTTCCGGCCTGATCCTCTTCCCATTCATGTATCTTTTTTATATGCGACTCATTGAACTCCCCGTACCAGGGCTCGTGGTACGCCAGCTCCTCAATTACATAAAGAATATATATTTCAGCATTGTATTTTTTGGATAATGACTCCACAAATGATATTGCTTTTTCAGCATTTCCTGAAAGGTCCGTGGGCCAGAGTATTCGCTTCGTTTCCATGACGGGTATCCTCCTTGTTAAATATACACGAGGCGTTAGGATCTCTTTTAAGTCAGTTTCTTAAGGGCGACACGGGCCGCATTGGCCACCGGGTCCCATAATGGAGAATATGGAGGTGCGTAGCTCAGATCCAGGTCAACGATCTCCTCTAATGTCAGTCCGGCATGCAGGGCAGTCGCCAGTATATCTATGCGCTTGGCCGCACCCTCCTTTCCGACAATCTGGGCTCCCAGTAGCCTTCCATTTCCTTTTTCAGCCAGCATCTTTACAGATATCTGACCTGCGCCCGGATAATAGCCGACGCGTGTCGTACTCTCCACAATCGCTGTAATATATTCCCTCCCGGTTTGTCTGATCTCCTTTTCCATGAGCCCGGTACGCGCCACTTCGACAGAGCATATCTTGCTCACAGCCGTTCCGACCAGGCCGGGAAAAGCGGCATATCCTCCGCCTATATTTGTTCCGGCCACGCGGCCATGTTTATTGGCCACGGTACCCAGGGCAATGTTAACCGGCCGCCTGCTTATGAGATGAAAGGACTCCGCGCAATCACCCCCGGCCCACACTCCATCGGCCGATGTTTTCATGGTATGATCCACCTGGACTGCCCCGCTTTGGCCAATCTCGATGCCCGCCCCCTTCGCCAGGGATACATCGGGTTTTACGCCCATACCCAATATTACCAGCTCTGCCGGAAGTGACCTGTTGTCAGTAATGACTTTTCGAACATTACTCTTTTCGACTTCGAACGATTCCAGACTCTCGTTTCTATAGAGTTTTATTCCCATATCAATAAGCGCTTCTGAAACCAGTTTTCCCATATCCGGATCCAGGGTCCCCATAACCTCCGGCGCCCTTTCTATGAGGCTGACATCCATCCCTAATAACACCAAATTCTCCGCCATCTCCAGGCCGATATAGCCTCCGCCCACAACCACCGCGGTTTTAGGTTGTGTCTCCGTGATAAACTTTTTTAAGTCCAGGCCGCTCTGGAGCGTGTTGACCCCGAAAATACCTTTGGCGTCAATGCCTTCGACAGGGGGCCTCATGGGAATAGCACCTGTAGACAGCATCAATTTATCAAAAGGCTCCCGATCACTTTTGCCTCCTTTTAATTCCTCAACTAGAATGTTACCCTTTTCCAGATCAATTTCTTTCACCTCGTTAAACAGTTTAACCTCAATGTTATATTTTTCCTGTAAATCCCTGGGCCGCCTTTCGATGAGAGTGTCAGGATTATCGACCACCTGGCCGATAAAATAAGGTATCCCTCAGGGCGCGTAGGAAACATGGGGACCTTTTTCAAACACTTTTATTTGCATATCCTTATCAAGGCGCCTGGCCTTGGCAGCGGCTGTCATCCCCGCCGCATTGCCGCCGATAATAACGAGTCTTTCCCCTGGCATGTTTCAATCCTCCGAATAAGAAATTCATTGTAAAAAGATTGCACGGATCTACCTGCAGCTTCTTTGGCTTTCCAGTGGATAATAGCAGCCAGGTACAATTTAAAATAAAATCCCGACCAGATGGAATAGGGTAAATCATCTATTTTGAAGGAAGGTCAGGCTGAATAAGTGGTGCCTAAAAAATCCTGACCATTTTAATCAAAGTTTGAGCATCGCAAACTTAATACAAATACTCCCTACTTAATACTTAATGCAATTTTGTGCCGAAATTCGTGCCTGGAGAGTTTGATACAATGCCTAAAGGTACTGAAACAATGCAATAGTTACTATTTGTACCATGTTTAAGAGTCTGTGCTTTTATTCTGTACGTACCACTAATTGTCTCCGAAAATACATGCTTTCTTGTATATATTTTTTAATGAAAGTGTATGATAAGCATCAGAAGGATCGGAGTAATAAACAACTTATCCATAAGGAGTGAAGAATGGATCAGTGTCAAGACCGTGCCATTGGAGCGATATTGGGAACTCTTATTGGTGACGCCCTGGGCGTAGGACCACACTGGTATTATGATCTGGATCAGCTTAAAAGGGATTATGGTGACTGGATCGATAATTATACCAAACCCAAACCGGGTCGATTCCACGAGGGTGTGAATGCGGGTGAAAACTCTCAAACCGGCCAGGTAGTAACTTTGTTGCTGGAATCTGTTTATGAACACGAGGGATACAATGGCTCCGATTTCACAGAACGACTTGATTCCCTTTTAGACAAGCTGGACGGGACGCCGAAAAGCGGCCGATACACTGATAAGGCGATGCGCGATGTATGGGAGGCAAGGAAAAAAAGATCGTTGGACTGGTCAAAAGCTGGCAGCTTTGCAGATACTGCTGAGGCGGCGATCAAGACAACTGTCCTGGCGGCGTGCTATTATAATGAACTTAATACCCTCCTGGATGCTTTACAGTCAAACATTTTGCTGACCCACCGCGATCCTTTTATTGCCGGGCAGTCGGCGGCTTTCGGATTGATTATTGCCGGTCTTATAGGTGGGGAAGGCCTGGGCAACGCTTCAAAAACCATTATCAGAAAACTATCAGAGGAGAGGATATCCGCGGTCCTTACAGTTATTGAAGATAACAGAAAATTAAGCATCTCTTTCATGGACGCAATCCTGCAGTCCTCCTGGGCGTATGCGGCAGCCCATGATTCCCGAGTCAAAATAGAGCCGGCATCCGCCGTATGCCGTCTATTCGGGCTGGCCTGTACCCTGGGGTTTATGCTCCCCGCCGCTTATTATCTCGCCTCACGCTTTGAGACTGATTTTTATAATTCCGTAATGTCAGCTATTAACGGCGGAGGGAATAATATGGCCCGCGCCTCATTAACCGGCGCATTAGCCGGGGCCCAGGTAGGGTTGAGCGGGATTCCGGATTATCTCATTGAAGGCCTATTCGAGCATGAGCGCCTGATCCGCATGGCGGAAAAGATTGCTTCTCAGAAACAGGTAAAATGACAAATGCTTAACCAGCCGGTTTAAACTGTGAAACAGGTCAGAGGTCAAAAAGGCCTTTCCTTCTCTATTCTTATAAATAAGCCGGGAACCATATGGCCGGAGACATTTGGTACCTTCCGACAAAAGCCTTGGTATGAATTTCAGGAATAATATTCCGGAGGAAAACAATGGAAGATATAAATGTAGTTATCGCCGGTGCAGCCGGCGAAGGATTACAAACTATTGGAGATGTTCTGGCCGAAGCGGTCTCAGCCCATGGCTATGCTGTATTTAGCTGGAAGGAGTATGAATCCAGGGTGCGGGGAGGGCTGAACAGTTATTCAATTCGAATAAGTGAAAAGGTGCGAAACGCACCCCTTATCGATGCAGACGTGCTACTTTGTCTGAACAGGGGTGCGGTCAAAAAATATGAACCCCTTCTGAAACAGGAAGGGATTCTTCTTGCCCCGGAGGAAATAAAACCTGACATGATTGCTATTTCCTTTAGCGAAATTGCCAATAAGGAGTTAGGAAATCGCATCTATGCCAATTCGGTCGCTGTAGGAGCTCTCGCTTCGATACTCGGGATGGAATCACCTATGCTAAAAGAGGTCCTCGAAAAGCGCTTTTCAAAAAAAGGCGACGACATAATTCAGAATAACCTCAGCGCTGCAGACAAAGGGTTTTCCATAGCTCAGTCGGAATGCAAAAATATGTGCCCGTGGAATCTTTCGGCAAAGGAAAGCAGTTTCTATCTTATAGCCGGTAATGAGGCCATCCCTTTGGCAGCAGTTACCGCCGGCTGCCGCTTCATGGCCGCCTACCCCATGACTCCTTCCACCGGTATTATTACATTCCTCTCCAGAGAGGTGAATCGACTCGGTGTCTTCACTGAACAGGCCGAGGATGAAATCGCCGCAATAAATATGGCAATTGGAGCGAGCTATGCCGGGGCCAGGGCCATGACGGCAACATCCGGCGGTGGATTTGCTCTCATGGTGGAAGGAGTGAGCCTTGCTGGAATGACGGAGACACCTTTGGTCATCATACTGGCACAGCGGCCCGGACCAGCTACCGGTTTGCCGACGCGAACCGCGCAGGGCGATCTTCTTTTTGCTATAAATGCCGGACATGGTGAATTCCCAAAGCTGGTTTTTGCCCCTGCTGACGCCAGGGAAGCATTTCATAAGACGGTCCGGGCCTTCAACCTGGCTGATAAGTACCAGATCCCTGCCATAATTCTGACCGATCAGTTCCTGGCCGATTCTCACTATTCTTTCCAGGATTTCGAAATTGAAAAAACGGCCCCTGAATTTCATATCGCTGATCACGATTCTCTTGATAGTTACAGTCGCTACCGTATAACCGAGGAGGGCATCTCACCGCGTCTTTATCCTGGACAGAGTACTCACCTGGTCGGCGTGGACAGTGATGAACACGATGAAGCAGGTCATATTACGGAAGACCTTTCCGGTACAGCAAAACCCATGGCCGAAAAGCGAATGGCCAAGTACAGGGGGCTCAAACGAGAAATCAGGCCCCCAGAGCAGATTGGTCTGAATGAAGCAGAAGCCGTCCTCATAGGTTGGGGCTCTTCAAGGGGCGCCATTTTGGATGCGGTCAAACTCCTGGAGCACGATGGCATAGCTGTGGGCATGATCCATTTCACAGAACTCTGGCCCATGCCTGACTATATTTTTGCCAAGGATAAAGAATACTGGACAGTTGAAGGTAATCAGTCCGGTCAGATGGCAAGGCTTTTGAGGTCAGAATATGATCTCAAAATTGAGGGGAGACTTACCCGCTATGACGGTCTCCCGCTTACTGGAGAATATATAAGGAGACAATTCAATGACAAAAGAAAATGACTATAACACCGATGCTGAAATCCAGTGGTGTCCCGGTTGTCCCAACTTCAGGATCCTGCAGGCATTTAAAAAGGCATTTGTTGAACTGCAAAAACCTCCTGAGAGCTTATGCCTGGTTTCCGGAATCGGTCAGGCGGCAAAACTTCCTCACTACCTGAAATGTAATTTCTTTAACGGACTTCACGGCCGGGCCCTTCCAGTAGCTCTGGGTATCCATGTAACCAATCCGGAACTTACAACCATCGTAGTAACCGGGGACGGCGATTGTTATGGGGAAGGGGGTAACCATTTCCTCCACACTCTGAGGAGGAATCCCGACATCACTGCTGTTGTCCATAATAATGAGATTTACGCCCTGACAAAGGGCCAGGCCTCACCCACAACACCTTATGGAGAAAAGCGAACCCTTCAAACTCGAGGGGTCGATATCATGCCCTTGAACATGCCTGCAATCGCTATCCTGCATGGCTGTACCTTTGTAGCAAGGGCATTCGCAACTGATGTGGACCATCTCAGGGATATCCTGGTCCAGGCTGTCCGCCACAAAGGATTTTCCTATGTAGATATTATACAGCCCTGTATCACCTGGGGCACCCACCCTATAAGCTGGTATAAAGAAAGGGTTTACCAGCTCGACAGGGAATACGACAGGACCGATAAAAAAACCGCTCTGGATACTGTCCTGAATTCAGATGATAGAATACCCGTGGGAATCCTCTACGGGGGACCCCCTAAAACTGTGTTTGCCCAGAGATTCCGGGATGAAGTTACGAGAAAGCCTTTGCCGGAATTAGAACCTGTCTCCGCCGGGGCAATAAAGCAGATTTTTTCTGAATTCAGGCCAGGCGATAAGTAGAGCTCCCGGTCAGGTTTTCTGTATGTTATCCTTCAATTGTGAAATCTGCACTCCTAAAGAAACGCAATGACGCCCTTCCATGCAAGCATCTGCATCCCCTGGTTCAAGGTGCGTTGTTAATTCGTGCTGGTCCTTTTTAAGATCAACGATCCAGGCATTCTTGTCCTGGTTCCAATCCACATCTACATCTATACCGCATTCCCCTATTTCCGGGTATATGGTCTTTATCTTCTCGCAAAGCTCTTCTTTATCATGCATAACCCCGCTCCCTTTCTTATCGTTTCATATAATTTATGATTTAGGAGTTTGTTTGTACTGGGCATAAAGATCATGAAGCCGTCTTTTTATGTCCTTCAGCTTTCTGGAATCTTCACGGGACGCCCCGGAAGGCTCACTTATGGAAAACGCCCAGTTGCTGAGGTCATCTATGACATGTTCTGTAGCTGTATACCATTCATCCGTGCAGATCTCCGTCATTTCTTTTGCTTCATTTAGCCCTTTTTCCAGGATATTCAGCGATTCCTCCATATTCCTGAGGTGTTCCTTCCAGCTTTCCAGAACATTGTTTTGTATATTCATCTGAAATGAGTCTCGTGGCAGCGACATCTTTATTCTCCTTTGTGTTTAAAGTTTCAAAGCTTTTCATTACGTGAATCCTGTTAATAAACAGCTCCTGTTCATCCTCTTTCATTTGGATAGATTAGCCTCCAGTAATCATCACATTCCCCAGCCCGGCTGCATCATCATGCCCGGCCCCATCCGCCAGCCTTGATCCATCATGCCCGGCCCCATTCCATATCCGCCTCCGGGACAGGTCCACTCCTGTTCTCCAAACTTCTTCCGGCACTGGATCAAAAATTCATTCTGTTTTTTCTGCAGCTCGAGGCGCAACTCCGTGATTTCATCTGAGAGTTTCTTTGCCTCATTCGAATCCGGTTTGTCCTCTTCCCACAATGTCTGGAGTTCCATCTGTTTATTCATCAGTTTCTGCCTGAGGCTGAGTGTCTCATGCAGAAACCGGGTGCGCATATTCCTGAATTCCCTTTCCTGTTTCTGGTCCATCTGCTTCCAAGCACCGTATCCGGGGCCCCTGCCCCAGCCGTAGTACATCATGTCAGGGCCCATTCTCCAGCTGTGACGCATCAAATCTGGAGCTACCCAATAATTGCTCCCGGGACAGGCCCAGCCCCTGTCACCGAACTTGTCCCTGCACTGGATCAGAAGCTCGTTGCGTTTCATTTGAATCTTTAGCTGCAACTCGGTAATCTCTTTGGAGAGGGCCTTTGCCTTATCCATGTCCGGCTTGTCCTCCTCCCACAATGTCTGCAGTTCTATTTGTTTGCTGATCAGGTTTTGTCTCAAGGCATAGGTCTCATTCAGAAAATCGCGTCTCATATCTCTCCATTTTTCCTCCTGCTCCGGGGTCATTCGGCTCCAGCCGCCATACCCGGGATCCACGCCAAAGCCGTAATGCCTTCCACCTGGCCCCATATGCTGAGCATTTAGAACAGGACAATTAAAAATAACAGCCAGTCCCATAATCATCATTATCAGAATATGTTTTTTCATTTTTGGTCCCCCTTAGAAAATATTCATAGATATACAGATTAATCTTTTCCAAGCAGCCTGGCATTTATTGCCACAATTACAGTGGACAGAGACATAACCAGCGCTCCGGCTGCCGGCGGCAGAATAAAACCCACCGGATAGAGAACGCCTGCAGCCAGCGGAATGGCAACAGTGTTGTATCCGGTAGCCCACCACAGGTTTTGCACCATCTTGGAATAGGTCGCCCTCGAAAGTTCAACAATGGAGATTACATCTCTTGGATCAGAACGAACAAGTACGACATCAGCGGCTTCCATGGCTACATCCGTTCCGGCACCTATGGCGATTCCCATATCGGCCTCCGCAAGCGCAGGGGCGTCGTTGACGCCATCCCCCACCATGGCTACGGTAAAACCACGATCCTTGACCTCCCTGACCTTTGTGGCCTTCTGTTCGGGAAGCACTTCGGCAAAGTAATCATCCAGGCCGAGTTCCCCGGCTACCCACTTGGCAACCGGCAGGGAATCTCCCGTCAGCATCATTACGTCAACGTTCATTTTCTTGAGCTTTGAGACAGCCTCGCGGGATTCCTCCCGAATTACGTCGGCCAGGGCGATAACTCCTTCGGGCTTTCCATCCACCAGGATGTAAATAAGGGTTTTCCCTTCCTCAGCCAGTCTCTTGACCTCAGGGTTCTGAGCATCGATATTATTTTCCTTGAGATATCCGGGGCTCACCACCTTGATCTCCGAGTTTTCGACTTTTCCTTCGGCTCCCTTACCCGCGATAGCTTCAAAACCCTGGGGGGGCGGATATTTGATCTCTCTTTTCTCTGCCTCTTCTACAATTCCTTTAGCTATGGGATGTTCCGATCTGCTTTCAAGCGAAGACGCCAGCATTAGGAGATTATCAGTTTCTTTTCCATTTAAAGAAATCACATCAGTAACGCCGAAAAACCCTTTGGTGAGAGTGCCTGTCTTGTCAAAAATAACCGCGCTGAGATTGCGTCCCTTTTCAAAAGAGGACCGGTCTCTAATAAGCAATCCACGTCCTGCAGCAAGTGAAGTCGATACAGCTACAACCAGCGGAACCGCCAGGCCTAAGGCATGGGGACAGGTAATCACCATTACGGTCACCATCCGTTCGAGGGAAAAGGCAAATGCCTTTCCAAAAGAGAGCCAGAAAGCCAGAGTCATGCCACCCGCACTCAGGGCGATGACTGTGAGCCATAGTGCCGCCCTATTGGCCAGGTCCTGGGTCCTGGATCTGGAATCCTGTGCTTCCTTTACCATCCGGACCACCTGTGAGAGATAGGTCTCATCACCAACCTTCTTCACTTCTACGGTCAGGGTGGACTCTCCGTTGATAGCACCTCCTATAACTTCTTCCCCTTGAGTCTTCTCAACCGGCTTGCTTTCTCCTGTTAGCATGGCCTCATTGATACTGCTCATACCTTCCACGATTTCTCCGTCAGACGGGATCTTTTCTCCTGGCTTTACAAGAACGCGATCTCCTGCCTTCAATTCAGATACGTTCACTTCCTCGATATCACCTTCTCTGTTTAATCGATGAGCCCCGGAAGGAATAAGCTTTACAAGTTCCTCAAGGGCACCCGAGGCCCCCATAACCGAGCGCATCTCTATCCAGTGCCCGAGCAGCATAACCAGGATCAATGTGGCCAGTTCCCAGAAAAACATCTTTCCAGAAAGACCAAACACCACCATGGAGCTATATACATATGCTACCGTAACAGCCAGGCCAATAAGGGTCATCATGCCGGGCTCTTTTTTTCTCACTTCGTCAAGCAGCCCTTTTAAAAAAGGCCAGCCACCATAGAAAAAAACAGTCGTGGCAAGTCCAAACTGGATATAACTATCACCAGGGAATGCCAGAATGTCTTTCAGGCCAAAAAGCCCCTGGATGAGCGGAGCGAGTCCCAGGATGGGAATACTGAGCACAAGAGAAACCCAGAAACGGCGGCGAAAATCGGCTGCCATGTGAGCATGATGACTCTGGTGATCTCCCTGTTTTCCGTGACCATTACCGGAGTTATCGTGACCAGTGTGTTGCCCGTGACCCTGGTCAGCGTTATGGGTAGCTCCGTGTTTCAATTTATGCCACCTTTATTTCCTTGGAGTATTCCCATAAACCGTGAATATTGCATAAAGAGGTCGCTTGCAGAGTACCGGGCTTTGTTGTCTTCATGGTGGTCACAACAGAGTGATTTGTGTATACGGGTCCTTTGTCTGCCCCTTCCACAGATTCTCCGTGAGCGGTAAATTCAAAATTTCCCACCTGATATGTAAATTTTCCCCCTTCAGGTGTGAAAAAAAGCTGTATCCATCGAATGTGGTGCTCCGTTGTATTGGGATGGGCAACTTCCTTTCCCAGGGTTATTTTTACATCAAACATTTCATCTGCATTTACGCTGTCGGGACATTCAATCACCGGTACATGTTTTTCCGACTTCCAGTCCGCGCTTTGATACTGTTCTCCAATTTTATTCATTTTGTTCCTCCTTTCTCTCGTATTAAGTTACGGGATCTTTAATTAACGGGGTGAAGAATCCTTACCTGAAGATTCAATGGTGCATTTGGTGAAATCTATTGCTTTGCCACAACCAGAGCAGGAATGAGGTCGATCAAATTCATCGGAAAATATTTCATTTTCTTTGCCGCATTCCGGGCACTTACACACGAAAGAACTCAGATTTTTTAACGCCTGGAATCCGGGACAATGCGTTGGTGTGCTCATATTTTCTGGCATACTAATACTCCTTCTATTCGGGTTGATGTCACGCTTATTTAACAACCACCCCTAAAAGGGGTGGAATAAAAGGTGACCCTAAAAGGGTAA
>CAZVGY010000003.1:0-96519 GCA_964627015.1 uncultured Desulfobacteraceae bacterium | reverse complement strand
CGCAGTATTAATATAAAATACGAAGAATTGATAAAGCACCCTAAGTCAACCGCAGGCTCATTGGCCGAAAAGTTAAACCTAAAGTTTGGCGGTATGACTGAAGAAATATTAAGTACAATTCGACATACCACAAAAAAAAGGGATTTAGGGATACTGAAAAAATTGGATCCAGAGATTCGAGACCAGGTTGAATATTACTCAAACCTTAATTTAAAGTACATTTAATTTTCTAGAAAAATATTTTCATGTTTGATTATGATTAATTATTTGAATTACAATAAAAGAGAAGTAGGCGACATTAATAATGAGCCTTTAAACTATGCGGTTGAATCAGCTTCAAGCATCGTTGCTGATCAAATTATGAATGAGATTAAAAAGCGGCCAATTTATAAATATATAATTGATATATTACCTCAAAATAAGGTGTATCTTTATTATTTTAGATGGCTTGTCGGTGAATTGAGACCTTATATTTTAAACGAGAGGGCAATTGATTTAAATCTAAAATCAAGAGATGCTACAGTTGTGAATAGATCTCCAGACAGTGTAATAATAAAAAGGTTATCCGACAATGGTATGATTGGATTTAAGATTAAAAGGAATAATGTTTTTGAAAAGTTTGTTTGGAGCGCTAGGAAAATAATCGCGGATGTTGTTTTAAAAGAATTTTGGTGGTCGCGATTTCAGTATAAGGAATTGGTGTCTAATCGATCAAATATTGCCGTACATTTCATGGAAGGGGTTGATCTAAAACGAAGATCCGATTTTACATGGTTTCCTGAGAGTGGTATAGATCCTAAAAGAATATTAGTTATTATTGATAGTGACAATATATATCATGGAAATGATAGTAATGTATTTAGCAGAAGAAAGTGCTCTGTTCCTAGTTTTGTATTGCAAGAGATTGAAAAGTTAGGAATGAGATGGGTTTTTATAGGAAGGAATGTGGGTCCTCCAAGGGGAAAGGAACTTCACCGAATATCGTTAGAGGGTAAGAATTGTTATATTGATAATATGAAAAAAAAGATTAAATTCGGAATTGATAAATGGATATTTGAAAAAGGAAAAAGATTAATAAAAGAAATAGAAATGTGGACCGTTTTTTATAGAACTTTTAATATAGGTCTCTATTTTTTATCAGGCGAGGAGAGCCCATCATATATTTCCAGAGGGATTGCTTTTGATCTTCTTGGTCATGAGGGAGGATTTATTTTGAGTAAACAGAGGTCAGACCTAGGCGATCCCCCTAAGGCTTTGACCGGATATCATACAAAAGATATTTTTTTCAGCTGGAATGAAAGAGCAAATGAAGTTTTAAAGCCACGATATAATGTAGTTAGAACGCAAGTTATAGTGGGGCATCCTAATGATATAAATTTTCATCGAAAGGACAAAGAATTAGAATTAGTCAAAAAAAGAATTATGGAAAACGGAGCTGAATTTATTATCGCGCTTTTTGATACCGGTCATGGCCTAGGTAAATCTTTTCTCACTCCTGATATGGAATCTTTTTATAAAGTTATATTGACGTGGATTTTAGAAGATACTTCTGTTGGAGTAGTAATTAAGTCAAAGAAACCTTACATTTTAGGGACTCTGCCAAAAATCAATTTATTACTAGCTGAAGCTCAGGCTACCGGTCGATGTGAAAGGCTCAGCAATGAAGTCGGGCGACTTCCTTCAGATGCCTCACGTATATCAGATATAGCTATTGGGGCGGGAGTATCCTCTGCGCTTACCGAGGCGGTAATAGCAGGATGCAGAGGATGTCATTATCATAAAGCTTTCCCCAAAAGACATGCCTATTACGAGTGGGGGTATGGGAAGTTGGTATTTGATGACCTTGAGCAGCTAATGAACGCCTTGAAAAAGTATAAGTCGAACCCCCAATTAATTTCAGATCTTGGAGACTGGTCCGCTTATTTGGCCTTGCTAGATCCATTCAGGGATGGTAAATCGGGAACGCGAATAGGGGATTACCTTAGATGGTGCTTGGAAGGCTTAGATGCTCGACTCCCTCGAGATGCCATATTGAAACAAACAAATGAAAAGTACGCTAAAAAATGGGGAAGTCAATACATTATAAACTGCTAAGCTAGTGCATACGGTACTTTTATAAATCGCTTTTCAGGTCGCTCTAGTTATCCCGCTGGTCACCCTGATAATTAATCCCTCTTATAAATAGAGATTTATCCAGCGGCTTAGAATATCATTTTTTACATTATTTGCTCGACCTGAGTTTATAAGGTTTTATAAAAGGTAGAAGTTGGCTTAACTTAAAGACTCCTCCAGTATATCAGTCCTATATGAACCACCTTAATACCCAGCACTTATTATCCCGCCTAGCCGTATACCCTCTGAGGAAGGCATCGAACAGGTGATACAATTTTTTTATAACAAGAGGACCATTCGCTGACATATTTTACTTTTTATTCGTAGGCTTCATGTTTTTACAATGCTAATACATTTTGACAGTATTATTCGAAATGTGGGCAGGAAAGACTCTTTTAATGCAGGATTGTAATGTTTAAGATTTTTTTTCGAAATTTAGGTAGCAAGAGGTCTTTCATAAAATCGGTAAGTACCTATTCAATAGCGAGTATTATTGAAAAAGCAATACCAATTTTATTGCTGCCTATACTCACCCGATTGCTGACGACTTTTGATTATGGGATTATAACTACTGTAAATGCCGTCCGTGGTGCTTTAGACCCTATCCTTTCACTGAGTACTCCAGGTGCCGTTGGAAGGGCTTATTTTGACAGGGATAAGCAAGAATTTGACTTCAGTTGCTATATATATAATGCCCTTCTGCTGAATACCGCCCTTCTGTTTTTAGCATGTTTCCTATTTCTACCTTTTTATAGCCTTATCCCGGGTATCGAGAAAGTTGGAATATTCTGGCTGTTATTTATTATTTTTTATGTCTGGTCCTCTGCTACCGGAGGCATAAAGGTCAAATTGTGGGTTTATCAGCAGCGACCGACCCAGTATGGCCTGTTTAATGTCTTAAAGGCGCTTGCCAATGTGCTTTTTTCTATAGCTTTAGTTATGTTTTTTCTTAGAACCTGGGAAAGCAGAATTCTCGGTATTGGGCTAACGGAAATCGGGTTTTCATTAGTGTCTCTTTTCTTCTTATTCCGGGATGACGGACTTAATTTCAAAATAAATTGGGCATATATAAAGGATACTCTGAAATTCGGCCTGCCTTTGATTCTTCACTCGGTAGGGATGATTGTAGTAACTACTGCAGATAAGTTTTTTCTCAACGCATTAGTTGGTGTTGCGGCTACTGGAGTATATGGAATAGGATATTTAATAGGCTCTTCTTTGGTTTTTCTCGCAGCACCTATTGATATGGCTGCTGAGCCAGTAATTTATTCAAAACTTGGTCAGGGTGAGCCATCCGGCTTAGGCAGACTTGTAATCCTGTGCTATTTATATTTTTTAGCACTCATTTTGTTGGCTGTAGCAATGTGGTTGCTGGCGCCTATCATTTTAAGAATATTAGTTGATGAGAAATTCCATGGGGCAGGTGAATATGTATTGTGGATTGCTTTTGGTTATGCGGCGTTCGGAATGCGCCGAATGTTAAGTAAGTTTATAACATATTCAAAAAAGACCTATCTGCTGAGTTTTGTGACCGTTATTACGGCTATCGTTTCGGTTATCTCAAATTGGATTTTGATAAGACTGAATGGCCCCATTGGTGCGGCCCAGGCGACTTTCGTTTCTTTTACGGTTAATTTTCTTCTGACATGGTTAATCGCAATGAAGCTTTACCATCTCCCGTGGTTCAGGAGTTTAATTCCCGCACGTTAGCTAATTTACCACCATCTTCTTTGAAAAATTGTGATCCATAACACATTGATGATTTTTCCCGTAAGCGATAAATGTTCCGATTATCTGTTTAGTCATATACGTCTGATCATTATTTGAACATATGCTATTCCTTACAGTTTGATGTCTTTAGATTTCCTGATAATCATACCCCCTGAGCGAAAGGAAGCTACTGTTTATCCTCCTTACGGTGCCATGTATATATGCAGCGCCTTGCGCGAACATGGCCTAAAATCGGGAATTTTGAATCTGGACCTGGAAAGGCTCTCTTTTGAGGACACGGTCGATAGGATAAAGAAGATCAATCCAGGGTATCTGGGTTTTAGTGGTATAGTCTCTACCTCGTATGGAATTATAAAAAAGCTGAGCCTGGAGTTGAAGAATGCACTTCCTGAACTCAAGCAGATACTGGGAGGGGGTTTATCTGCTGCATGGGAACCAGTGCTTGATAACACTAAGATTGACTTTATCGTAAAGGGGGAAGGCGACGAAACCATAGTCGAGCTTCTGGATAGCCTCGACAAAGGACAGGACGTCTCAGGCGTAAAAGGAATCGCATACAGGGATGGAAGTGGGAACAGATATACCGGCAGGAGAAAGCTGATCAGTCCTCTGGACAGCCTTCCTTATCCTGATTTTGATGCGGTTGATTTTGACCGCTATCTTATAGACGGCCTTGAATTTATCCACAGGTTCACCAGAAAAAACAGTGATCCCAGGCTATATGACCGCGAAAGGGCTTATAAGCGGATGATAACTATTCCGGTCAGCCGCGGTTGCTTTGGCAGGTGCACCTTCTGTTACCGTGCATATCCCGGACTTCGCACCCACTCATACAAATACATCTTCGATTTTGTGGAATACTGCATCGACCGTTTTGATGTAGGTTTTTTTACATTCGGCGACGAATGTTTCGCCCCTAATAAGAAATGGAACTGGGGCTTCCTGAACGAACTGGAGAATAGAGGCCTGGATATTGTTTTCAGGATCCTTGGCATGCGTGCGGATACAGTGGACCGGGATATACTTATGGCTTACAAGGAGGCAGGGTGCTGGATGATCGAATACGGTTTCGAGAGCGGAAGCCAGAAGATGCTCGACATCATAGATAAAAGGGTCAGTGTAGAGCGGAACCGGCAGGTAGCTCTCTGGACGGAGGCGGCAGGTCTTTATACTTCGCCTACCCTGGTTCTTGGAATGCCGGGAGAGACTGTTAATACTATTGGAGAATCAATAGATTTTTTAGGTTCACTGAGCCTAGGATTCAGACAGTACCAGATGGCCTATGCAATGCCTATTCCCGGCGCTCCTCTCTATGATTATGCCAGGTTAACCGGGATTATCTCCAACGAAGACGATTATCTGGAGACCATATCGGGGCAAACAACTGACAGGCCTTTCTGCAACCTGACGAAAGAACCTGACAATACATTAAGGTCCTGGGCGGATCGCGTCAGGCGGGAAGTAGACACCGCTTATTTCACAAATAAGCTGCACAGTCGTTTGCTTGGCAGGCTTGCTGAAATGATTTTGGGAAAACTCTATTCTTTAAGGAACCTGTATAAACAGGGCACTTTGTACCAGGGACTCAGAGACAAGTTAAGATCTCTGTTTGAAAGTCATCGTCCGAAAATAAATCATGAGGGGAACAAAGGCTTGCCTAAGCCCCGCGCTGATATTCCGGATATTGATGAGATCTTTGGCGAATGTGCACAGGAGAGCACTAAGAAAGCTTTATCCCTTAGAGACTACAATAAAAAGTTGAGGGCATTGCTTTACTCTCCAAATAATCCGGAGCGGTAATGAATTCGGTCAGGTCACTGCTGAGCAAACGTTATAAAAATGATGGCCGTATTTCCATTTCGGTTGAGTCTGCGGCAAGAGAGGCTCTTGCTGCATTCAGAGAAGAAATCAATTGCGGAAATCTAACGCTTTCAAGCCATACCTCCTGCCCATTGTGCGGCAATGGCTCAGGTATCCTGATCGGTGAGAAGGACAGGCTGGGGATACCTTCACGAACAGTGGTGTGCGGTAATTGCCGCCTCGTTATGAACGATGCCTTTCTGGACCATAGATCATCTGAATTATTTTATGAGAAATACTGGCGGCGTATCCAGTGGGGAGGTGATGCCGAGAAGAATTTCATGCTGCGAACCCGTCCTGACAGCTATGCATGGAAACGTCTTGCATTTTTAGCCCTTAACCTTGGCAACGATCTGAAAGGAATAGACACGGTCATGGAACCCGGGTGCGGAGACGGATGCAACCTTTTGCCCTATTACCTCATGGGAAAGGATGTCCTGGGTTGTGATTACGACGAGGAGTGTCTTGAAGCAGGCCGACGGACCGGAATGAACCTGCTGCAGGGCAATACAGGACAACTGGCCGAATCAGATAAAAAAGCTGATTTGGTTTTACTTTCACATGTTACAGAGCACTTCATAGATGTTGATGAGGAACTGATTCAGATTCATAGAATTCTGAAAAAAGGAGGGTTCGTTTATGCGGAGGTTCCGGGAATTCGATACATGAATCGACCTAGGTCCCTTGTACTTTCTGAAGACGGCCTGAGGAGTACCAATAATTTTTTAGAATACCTGCAGTTCCAGCATAACTATAATTTCGAACTCAGGACACTGAGAGGATTTTTTGAGAGGCACGGCTTCGAATTCATTTGCGGAGATGAGTGGGTCAGGGCGATTTTCAGATATACGGGTGAACAGGTTATTGACAGACATTATGCAGATGAGACATCAGGAGCAGACATAGTGGAACACCTGAGGCTGGTCGAACAGGATTATATGAGCATACGAAACAGGCTGATTGTTGGACTAAAGGCAGCAATTGCCCTGGCGCCAGGGAGGCGGCCTCACTGAAGTATTGAAGGACTGACCACGTGACAATTTTTTTACTTCTTTAAGACAGGACGGGCTGATCCCGGCATAATGTTGGAAAAAAGACTGATAATATTTGAATTCCTGGACGAAGTAGCGGCTTACCAAAATTCCGGAGGAAGGCAAGCCTTGAAGCAGGATGGAACAGACATTCTGGCACTAAGGCCTGAAGTGCAGGCTTATCTGGCACGGGCGGGCATTTCGTTTTTGACAAGTAGCCGTTTTTTTGATCGTAAATCCCATGAGACCCTGCTCCTTAAGTCTGATGAGATTGTCCAGGAATTCAGGAAAAATATATCCATTTCTGACGACATGGGAATAAGGGAGGGATACAACAACACTTTTCTCTTCTATATTCGCTGTTTTGTTCATTACATGTTGTTTCATATCGAGGTCATTGACAGGAGTGTGGAGGCTCTTGGCATAAATCATATAGCAGCGTCCGACTACACAACGCCATACAGACTCGAGCCTCTTGTTGATAGTGGGTACGGCTACCTGGGACAGATATCCGGCTTATTATCCAGGTACCGTGGTATAGGCTTTGAAAGTATCGACATGTCCGGACAAAAAAATAGAAAGAGCCGCTTTTTCGATAGGGTTTATGAATACTTTGCTGCCGTGACAAAGGAGCTTGTTTTTGCCTTGGCATGTATTTCTGTTGTCAGGTCTTCCCGGGGGAGAACAGTGGTACTTTCCTCGAGCAAGGACTATAATATTGCCTCTGTTATGCAAGACCTACATGATATAGATGATAATATCTTTATTTGCTATTTGACCACCAGGGATAAATGGGGGGACTTCAAGAAGACCCGGTCATTGGATTGGATTGGAAACCTGTATGCACTTTCTGGAAGGGTGCCGGCAAGAAGAAAGGCTTTATTTGCGAAGAAGATTGCTGAAAATGAAGGCCGGCTGAAAAAATTGACTGTGGAAAAACCGGATTTGCTCAAATACCGTAACATCGATTTTTCTTCTCAGATGCTGGAGCGTATTCGACTAGGTCTGTTCCCCCGTTTAGTTGATCTTTATGGCCAAACCATTCATCTGAGGCGGCTTCTTTCCGGGTTACGTTCTGATATGATTCTGGCGCCCCATTCAAGGGAGATTACCTATAACCTGGGAGAGCTGGCCAGGCGTTACAATATCCCGGCCATGCTCATTTCGCATGGCAGTCATGTACCACCAAGGAACAGGTATGAAAAAATCGAATGGAGTGAACACGGGTTGGGACTTATGGACACGGACTATGATTATGTGGCTGTACAGACTCCATGGGCCGAGGCCTATTTGCAGGAGATGGGTACAAGAAGCGAGACAATCAGAACCGGACCTCTGCTGTTTGGTAAAAAGGTGGAGCGAAAGGAAACGCGGGAACAACTCAGGGCCCGTTACATTCCAGGGCACGAAGATGATTTCATCATACTCAATGCTTCGACTCCAAAGACCAGGGAGGTCATACGGTTCTATATATATGAGACAGTAGATGAATATATATCCAACACCAACGATGTGATCAAAGCAACGCAAAAGCTGGAAAACGTGTATCTCATTGTCAGGTTCAGGCCTCTGCCTGATTTGACTGAAGAAGACTTTGCAAAGTTGCTTATACCTTCCGACTGCTATGGTATCTATTCGCAGGGCTCCTTTACGGACTACCTGCTTTTTTCAGACCTGCTCGTTAGCTATTCCTCCACTGCCATAGAAGAGGCCCTTCAGAACGAACTTCCTGTTCTTCAATATGACCCTCAGGGAAAATACTGTCATGTTCCTGCAACTCATCTGGAACCCGAAAAGGAAATAAAATTGGATTCGTGCTATTTTTCGGGTTCTGAGAGGTATCTTGCCTGGGCCCTGGACTGGATCGTGAAGCACCATAAAATAGGACAGGTGCCTCCGAGTATTTTTGACAGGCACAGGTTTAGCCCGGGCGATGTTGAGCCCCTGAGGGATATCTATAATAGATTTAAAAATCACTCGTAGCCCCTGCTTGGCTTAAAATATTTATCTAGGAGCAAGAACAGATGGCTGAATGCCGTTTTTGTAGATCAGATTCTATGAAGGTCTTCCTGTCCCTGGGTAAGACCCCCCTTGCAAATTCGTACCTCACCGAAGAAACTCTTGACAGGCCAGAACCGTTTTATCCCCTGGATCTCTTCCTGTGTGAGGAATGTTTTCTGGTCCAGTTGCCCGAATTTGAAAAGGCCGAGAATATTTTCAGCGTATATGCTTATTTTTCTTCATATTCAAGCAGCTGGCTGCAACATTCAAAAAAATATGTAGATTCCGTAATAAGAAAATTCAACTTAGATAACAAGTCCCTGGTGGTTGAGCTGGGAAGCAATGATGGTTATCTGCTTCAGTTCTTTAAAGAGAAAAATATCCCTGTTCTGGGCATTGAGCCGGCTGGCAATATAGCTGAGATAGCCCTGGAAAAGGGAATTGAGACAAAAGTGGCTTTTTTCGGGTCTGCTTTTGCTGAAGGACTGGCAAGAGAAAGGAAAAGACCGGAGTTGATAGTAGGCAACAATATACTGGCCCATGTGCCGGACCTGAACGATTTTGTATCGGGAATGAAAAAACTCCTGGGCGAGAAAGGAATTATAACTATGGAATTTCCCCATCTGCTCAGGCTCATAAGAGAAAATCAGTTTGATACTATTTATCATGAGCATTTTTCGTATTTTTCACTTCTCACAGCGGTAAGAGTGTTTGAATCCCATGGTCTTGATATTTTTGACGTCGAAGAACTTCCAACGCATGGCGGTTCGTTAAGGATATATGCAAAGCACAGCGGGAATAGCTCTTTGCCGATAAGCAATTCTGTCAGCACTCTCGTTGCTCGAGAGAGGGAAGCAGGCCTTAATAATGGGGATACTTATTTTTCCTTTGCTGAAAGGGTAAAGGATATAAAAGCAGGAATACTGGATTTTCTTTTTACCGCAAGGCGTGAGAAAAAGACGGTTGTGGGTTACGGCGCTCCGGCTAAGGGAAACACGCTTTTGAATTACTGCGGTATCAAACCGGACCTGATGAATTATACGGTTGATCTTAACCCTTATAAGCAGAATAAGTTTCTTCCAGGAAGCCGCATACCGATTTTTTCACCTGAAAAAATCAGGAAAACAAGGCCGGACTTTGTATTTATCCTTCCATGGAATCTCAAAGACGAGATAATTGAGCAGATAGGTTATGTAAAGGAGTGGGGCGGTAAATTTGTTATTCCGATACCTAAAATTCAAGTCATGTGAGGTTGTAATATGTCAATGATCAGAAAGGAACCTATTGACGGACTGGAGATAATTCCTTTGAGGCGTATCCCTGATGAGCGGGGTACTATTTTTCATATGCTGAAGGCGAGTGACCCTCATTTTAAGCAGTTCGGGGAGATTTATTTTTCAAGTGTTTATGAAGGAGCTGTAAAGGGTTGGCACAAGCACGAGGTGATGGCGCTAAAATATGCCTGTATATATGGGCGAGTGAAGGTTGTTGTGTATGATGACCGGCAAGATTCTCAGACAAGGGGCAACCTGCATGAAGTATTTATCGGACCTGACAACTATTCCCTGGTGATTATTCCCCCTGAAGTATGGAACGGTTTCAAGGGAATAGGGCATGATTTCTCTATAATAGCTAACTGTGCTACGCATGCCCATGATCCTTCCCGTTCAGTCCGCCTGGATCCTCATAGCAAGGAAATTCCCTACGATTGGGCCAGAAAGGATTATTAAACGTGAAAGCTCTGGTGACCGGAGCCACAGGCTTCATAGGGAGACACCTGACCCGGGAGCTATTGGGTAAAGGACACGAAGTCAGTGTAGCGGTTCGAAACCCTGAAAAATTAAAGGAAGCCGGTCTTGAAAGGGATGTCTGCTCTTATGTTTTTGATCTGGAAAGAGCTTCTGAAGAAAATCTGTGGGAGTCTTTTCAAAGGCCCGACATTGTTTTTCACCTCGCCTGGGAGGGGCTGCCCAACTATTCTTCTTTCCATCATATTGAAGAAAACCTTCCCCGTCATTACAGGTTTTTAAAAGGGCTTGCCCAGAGTGGCTGTCCCAAAATACTTGTTACCGGAACATGCGCCGAGTATGGAAATCAATCAGGACAGCTTAACGAGTCAGCAGCCGTTTTCCCTGATAATGCTTACGCAGCCGCTAAGCGGGCACTATACCTGTTCTCCCGTATTATGTGTAAGAGGTATGATACCATCGTACTTTGGGCCAGGGTGTTTTATATGACAGGCGAAAGAGGTCGGCCGTCATTGTTTGATGACCTGGGCCGGGCCATGAGACGAGGCGATGAATCTTTTGACCTCAGCGGAGGCGAACAGCTGAGAGACTTTTTGAGTGTTGAAGAGGTCGCCTCCAGTTTGCGGAAGATCGCGGAGGTTGCGGATCAAAGCATGGTAATAAACGTAGGCAGCGGTTCGCCGATTTCCATCCGTTCAGTTGTGGAAAGAATCATAAGCCTTAACAAAAGCAATATAAGATTAAACTGGGGACGGCTGCCTTACGCTGATAACGAGCCAATGGCGTTCTGGGCCGATGTAAGCAGGCTTAACAGTCTATTGAGAACAGGAGATGTTAATGGATCCGGTTTCGGCCTTTAGCAAGGAATGTGAAGAAAGAATCGGGAGTTACGGAGAGAACCAGGATTTAAAAGATAGTTCTCTTGAATGGGTAAAGAAAAGCTGGAGCGAAAAATATTCTTATAACTTCCGGTGGATGGGCAGACCGATAATTCAGCTTCCTCAGGATATTATCGCAATGCAGGAGATCATCTGGGAGGTCCAGCCTGATCTTATTGTGGAGACCGGGATAGCCCATGGGGGATCACTTATTTTTTACGCCTCCATGCTTGAATTACTTGGCGGTGAAGGAGAGGTAGTCGGGATCGATGTTGATATACGTGAGCATAACCGAAGGGAGATTGAAAGGCACCCTATGTTCAGACGTACCCGTATGATTCAGGGCAGCTCTATAGCGCCGGAAACAGTTGAACAGGTGAAAAGGGTTGCCACAGGAAAAAATAAAATAATTGTCTGCCTGGACTCCTGTCATGAGAAAGACCACGTGCTCTGCGAGATGAATGCCTATTCCGAACTTGTAAGCCCGGGAAGCTACATGATCGTTTTTGATACCATTGTGGAGGACCTTGCGGAAGTAAAGGGTTCCGGAGCCGATTTTGCAACCAATAATCCCAGGGGGGCGGTTCGTGAGTTTTTAAAAATGAACCAAGCTTTTGAAGTATGTGATAAATGGAATAACAAATTGCTTATAACCCATAATCCGGGCGGGTTTCTAAGACGTATCAGGTAGGGAAGGCATAAATAATGAGTGAAAAGATACCGGTCGCCATAATAAACTGGGACTCCATCGAGATTGTCGAGTTGTGTATCAACTACCTTCATGAGAGGACGGACAGCTCCAGAATAAGTATTCATGTGGTCGATAACGGAAGCGAAGACCGGATCAACCTGAAACGGCTTATTCAGTTGAAAGAATCCGGAAAGATCGATCGTATTATAGCCCTGCCTAAAAATATGGGTTTTTCTATTGCATTTAATATCGCCTTTGAAGAAACAGTAGGCGATATTTTCTGTTATGTCAGCAGTGATTGTCTGGTTGAGCCTGGTTGGCTTGATGAGGGAATCAAATGCCTGCAGTCTGATGAGCAGATTGCGGCTGTGTGCTCCAATATTTTTGACGATAAGCACAGGGAGGTCGAAAAAGAAGACAGGGACCTGACCCAGCTCTATGGGGCTGTAATGTTTGTCCGGCGGAAAGCCTGGTCGTACATAGGATGTCTTGACTATCGTATCTTCAGCCCTGCCTACAGCGAGGAATTAGACTGGAGTTACCGTGCAATAAGAAAAGGCTACAGGATTGTACTGGCTGGCAACAGCCTGGCATATCATAATGAATCCTACACGATGAAAAAAAAGTATAAGAAATCGGAGATACACCTGATAAGGCTGACTCACAGAATAAGGTGCAGGCTGATCAACTGGCCGGTACGGGAACTGGTGTTTTCCTGGAAATGGTACCTTCTGGAGTCTATAGACGACGTGCGTGATAAGACTATTCAGCTGCTCCCCCTGGCATTTATGAAGAATTTTCTTCAGATTCCCATGTTACTGAGAGAGAGGAAGAGAAGGTTTTCAAAAGAGGTTATTGAGTTCAAGCTTTCCTACAAAGATACAGCAGTATTCTTGTAGGAGAGACTCAAAGGAGTCCTGATGACTGGCGATAAAGCGATCAACGTTCTGGTGATAGGCGCCGGGGCGTATGTGTCTGGCAGGGGAACACCCGGTTATGGAACTGTGCTTCCGGCACTTTGCGAGTGGCAAAGAAGGGGCCTGCCAATAGGAGAGGTCTTTATAGCGGCTACAAGGGCATCAAGTGTAAGGGAGGCGGAAACCAGGCTTGCAACCCTTAATGAAACTATGGGTAGTGATATTCGCTTGAGTACATTCCCAGACGAGGGCGAGGATGTTAAATGCTATGTACGGGCATTGAATGAAATCCCCAAACCCGCCTGTGCAATAGTGGTGGTACCGGATCACCTGCACAAACGGGTGGCTGGAGACTGCCTTAGAGCAAATATGCACACCCTAGTTGTCAAACCTCTCACGCCGACGGTTGCAGAAGCAAAGGAGCTTATTGCCCTTCAGGAGAAACAGGGCCTTTATGGGGCTGTTGAATTCCACAAGCGCCTGGACCGTGCGAACTTGAAATTAAAGGAGATCCTTGGCCAGGGTAAGCTGGGAGATCTTCTGTATTTTATTGTTGAGTACAGCCAGAGGAAGAGCATTCCGCAAGAGGCCTTCGTCTCCTGGGTGGAAAGAACCAATATTTTTCAGTACCTGGGAGTCCATTATGTGGACATCATATATTACGCAACCGGAGCGAGACCAGTGAGGGCTATGGCGTTGGGGCAGAAAAGATGGTTAAAGGATCAGGGCATTGATACATATGACGCAGTACACGGAACCATAGAATGGATTAGGCCTGATAAAAAGACTTTTTTTTCCTACATATTTACGAACTGGGTTGATCCTGAGACGACCTCCGGCATGTCCGATCAGAGGATAAAGGTGATAGGAACCAATGGCAGGATTGAGTCTGACCAGAAGCGAAGAGGCATACTTGTCGTAACTGATGAAGGCGGTATCGAGGAACCGAATCCGGACTTCTGTTCTACCTACCCTGTTGATTCAGGATATCTCTCTTACCAGGGATATGGTATCGATAGTATCCACACTTTTTTGCAGGATGTTAGTGAACTGGAGGAGGGGCGTATTACCATAGATGACCTTGAGAATTTACGTCCCACCTTCAAGGACAGTCTCTGTTCCACCGCTGTTGTGGAAGCGGTAAACAAGAGCCTCGCCCGGGGTGGATCCTGGGTGGAGGTTGAACTGTAATTAATAATTTTTAAAGGTCAATGAATTTCCACGGAGCTACCAATTAACCAGGATATGAAACTGATATTGAATTGGGATGATATTTCATGACAGAACAAACAAGAATAGATCACGAACAGATACGCGATTTTATTTTCAAGGTACTCAGCAAAGAGGGCGTTGAACAGGAGGCTGCCGGGCATGTGGCCAGCGGGCTGGTGCATGCGTCCCTGAGAGGGGTGGACTCACATGGTATCCGTCTTCTCCCACATTATTTGAAGGCCCTGAAATCAGGACGCATTAATCCCCGTCCCGACTACAGGTTTAAGCAAACCACCCCGTCCACAGGTATCCTGGATGCTGATGATGCTTATGGTCACGCAGCCGGAATGGAGGCGGTGGCAAAAGCCATGGAACTGGCAAGGAAAGCCGGGATAGGTGCTGTAGCCGTAAAGAGATCCACTCATTTTGGTGCGGCATCTTTTTTTGCATTGGAAATTTCCAGGCATGAGATGATAGGGATGAGTTTTACTCATGCGGATTCATTGATAGTTCCAACAGGCGGGACCAGGAGATTCCTGGGTAATAACCCTGTATGCTTTACAGCGCCCTGTGAGGGAGAAGATCCCATCTGTCTGGATATGGCGACGAGTGTCATAACCTTTAACAAGGTGCTCCAGCTTCGGGAAGAAGGCGTCTCAGCTCCACCAGGGGCAGGTGCCGACGAAAAAGGCAGAGAAACGAGAGACCCGTCCCGTATTGTAAATCTGTTGCCGGTCGGAGGGTACAAGGGATATGGATTGAGTCTCATGGTAGAGATCCTTTGCTCTCTGCTAACTGGTATGCCTTTTGGCACACATATTAACAGGATGTATGATGCTCCTATAGAAAAAAAACGCAATCTCGGTCATTTTTTTATGGCAATTCGAGTGGACGCTTTTGAGGAAATAGACATCTTTAAGAAAAGAATGAAGATGCTGGCATCTGAACTCCGAACCGAGCCTAGATTGGATCCTGACATTTCTGTCCAAATAGCTGGGGATCCGGAGAAGAGGATCTCCAATGAGAGGACAAAGAAAGGTATCCCTCTGAGGAATGTGGATCTTGCTTTTCTTGAACAGGCTTCCCTTGATTATGGCATTGAGCTCAATCTCCTGAAGTAATTTATATCGTTATGAAGTCAGGGGGCAAACACCTTGAATTTAAGCCTGATGAGGAAGAAAGTAACGATCCCAGCCATGAGTGAGGCAAAATAATGAATGAGTCAAAGACAATTGCTATGATTCCGGCCAGGATAGGCAGTACACGTTTAAAGATGAAGAACCTGGCACTGATTAATAATAAGCCTCTGATTTCTTATTCAATCCGCGCTGCACAGGATTCCGGTGTGTTTGAAAGAGTGGTTATCAATTCCGACCATGAAATTTTTGCAAAGATAGCGAAGAGATATGGCGCTGAATTCTATCATCGGCCCAGGGAGCTAGGGGGTTCCTCAATCAAGTCAGATGATGTGGTAATGGATTTCATGGAGAAAAACCCTTGTGATACTGTCGCGTGGGTGAACCCGACTTCACCGCTGCAGTCTGGAAAAGAGGTGGGGGATGTGGTCCGCTTCTTTAACAAGGAACGTCTGGATTCCTTAATTACGGTGAAGGACGAACAGGTCCATTGCTTATATAAGGACAGGCCTGTAAATTTCGATCCGCTTGAGAAGTTTGCGCAAACGCAAGACCTGATACCGGTTCAGACATTCGTATACTCGGTAATGATGTGGCGGGTATCCACGTTTATGAGTGAATACAAAGAGAAAGGGTATGCCTTTTTCTGCGGCAGGACGGGCACATTCCCTGTTAGGCGGCTTTCGGGGATTATAATCAAACGGCCTGAAGATTTGATGCTGGCAGATTTTATACTTCGTTCGTCAGAAAATACTGAATATCAGCTCAAGTATGATGAAGCTGTGAGTAGTATTGAGGGGTAAGGTATGGGGAGTCTCTGTTCTATAATTATCCGCACCAATAATGAGGAGCGCTGGATCGGCTCCTGTCTGTCAGCTGTATACGGACAGACATACCGGGATTTCGAAGTGATACTGGTTGACAATGAGAGTACAGACAGGACTATTGAAAAGGCAAGGCAGTTCCCCATTACCCGGGTGGTGACTTGCAGGGATTACCTTCCTGGCAAAGCGCTTAACCTCGGTATCAGGGAATCCAAGGGAAACTATATTGTCTGTCTTTCAGGGCATTGTATACCCGTTAATGAGTTTTGGCTGGCAAACCTCGTTGACAGCCTTGAATCAGAGTCCACTGCCGCTGCTGCGTACGGCAGACAGGAGCCTATGGCCTTTTCAAGCGATGCGGATAAACGAGATTTATTACTAGTATTCGGGCTGGATCGAAAGGTACAGGTGAAAGACAGCTTTTTTCACAATGCCAACAGTATCCTGAGAAGGGAGCTATGGGATAGAGTGCCTTTTAACGACGAAGTGACCAATATCGAAGACCGGCTATGGGCCAGAGAAATGCTAAGGCTAGGGTATAAGATTATTTATGAGCCAGAGGCAAGGGTTTTTCATCATCACGGCATCCATCATAACGGGAATCCTGAGCGTTGTGCCAATGTGGTGAGAATAGTGGAAAGCTTTGAGCAGGACGAAAAGCCCGGTTTCCTTGATGCTCATCACCTCAACGTGATTTCTATCATACCGGCGAAAGGCCCGGGATCATTGCTTGGGGGAAGGCCTGCTCTTTCTTATACAGTTGAATTTGCAAAAAAATCCAAACGTATCAACCGCATTTACGTTTCAACCGACGATGAAAACCTGGCCGGCATTGCCAGGGATTTGGGTGCGGAGGCACCATTTATTCGCCCCAAATCACTCTCAAAGGATTATATAGGCCTGGAGGAGGTTTTCAAGTATTCGCTGGAAAAGATCGAAGACAGCGGGATTTTTCCTGACCTGGTGGTTACACTTGAGCCTACCTTTCCTTTTAGGCCAAAGGGGCTTATTGATGCCATGATAGGCCGGGTGGTTGAAGATGGAATGGATACAGTTATTGCCGCTCAGCCTGAAAGCCGCTCCCTATGGCATGAGAGCGAAAACGGATCGGTCAGAAGATTGGACAGCGGGTATGCCCCTCGCCAGTATAAGGAGAAGGCTTTCATTGGGCTGAAAGGGCTTTGTTGTGTCACGCGTGCGGAAATTATGAGGGAAGGCAGATTATTAGGAGACAAAGTAGGTCTATATGAAGTAGATGATCCTTACTCTGCGATTGAAGTGCGTGAAGAAGACGATTTCAGGCTGGCAGAAAATATTCTCAAGTTATGGCTGGAACAATAACTAATTGCGATTGATTCGATACATATTCAGAGATTATGCCTCTGCTTATCCGGTTATATGCTGTATGAGGAATGTGCTGTAGTTTCCGATAAAGAAGGACAAAATCCCAAATTCTAATATCGAAATTCAAACCTATCCCAAATATCTAATGTTCTAATGACAGAAACGAAAAATGATTGAAATAGAGGGCCCGAGACAGAGGAGGCGGTACTGGCTTCAAGGGTGCCGGGGCAACTGAGCTGCGGACACGCAGGGATAAGGCATTTTCTCAGGTTCCAAGTCTCACGGACTGGTTTTTTCATGCAACTTACCCTCGGGGGATTCCTTCCCCCTCCGCATTCTCCCGCAAGCGGGAGCTGCGGTTTCCCCCAAGTCTAAGTTGCGAAAAAACAGCGTCCTTCACGCCAGTCACCTTCGAAAAGACCTTATCTCTGCGTGTTGCTAAAATGAGCAGTGATTCAAAGACTAGAAGGGTGATAATATAGAACGACTGTTCAGGGCTCTCTGTTATAAGTCGACCAGGTAGGGTGGTACAGAGGCTGGCACACTAAATGGGTTTGGCGAGCGGCAAGATAACTGGGAGTAAGCCTTAATGAAGGAGTGATGGAGATAGTAAAAACGCCCTCCGCTCGCCTTTACGGCACTGGGTTTAATTTTCTAAATAGGATTTTCGGCTTTAAAAAGAGAGTTCTGGACAGTCGTCAAGGGTTATCCGGAAGTTTCGCTTGGAACCTGCGATGTTTTCCTTCGAGGGAACCACAACTCTTCGCTGATGGCAGTAGGATATTGTAAAGGATCCGTTGTCTGGATCTAAATGATAACTCGAGAAGATTATCATCTTGAAAAAAACATGGAACTGATTATCCGTGCAGATGCGAGCCCCCGGATTGGTACGGGCCATGTAATGCGGTGTCTGGCTCTAGCTCAGGCATGGCAGTCGAGTAGAGGAACAGTCAGGTTTATTTCATGCTGCCAGAGCCATACGTTGAGAGACCTGATTCTTGAGCACGGATTTGAACTTATTGAAATTGACAGGCCTTACCCGCATAAATCAGACCTTCCAGCAACCAATAAGGTTATTGATTCTATCAGTTCTAATACAGAGTCTGATTCTCCCTGGGTAGTACTAGACGGGTATCACTTTGACCCTTTATATCAAAAAACAATACATGATACAGGCGCCAGAGTTATTGTGATTGACGATTATGTGGCTAACTCCAGTTATCACGCCGATATACTGCTGAACCAGAATATAACCGCGAACGCTCAGGCATACTCATGCGATTCTGAAACCTTGCTGCTGCTAGGAACAAAATATGTCTTACTTAGAGAAGAATTTCTGCGGCGGAAAAAGAAAGGTCCCCTGGCACGGAAAACAGCAAAAAAGATTCTTGTGACGCTCGGCGGTTCGGATCCGGATAATGTTACGCTAAAAGTAGTAAGGGCGTTAAAACAGCTTGATATTGAAGCCGTTGAAGCCAAAATTGTTGTGGGACCGGCGAGCCTCTATCTTAGCTCTGTCAGAGAGGAAGTAGAAAAGGGCCGATACCCGGGATCGATCAGCCTAATTCATAATGCAGATATGCCCGATTTGATGAACTGGGCCGATATTGCTCTGTGCGGAGGAGGGATAACCTGTTTGGAACTGGTTTTTATGGGAGTGCCTTGTCTGGTGTTTACCCTTGCTGAAAATCAGAAGAATATAGGTGCAGGGCTGCAGGCTGCAGGGGCAGCTATAGATTTAGGTTGGCCTGAGCAGATTGATGTTGGGAGGCTTGCAAAAGATATTAAAAAACTGATGATGAACTCGGACCTGCAAAAAAAAATGTCTACCGCTGCAGAAAACCTGGTAGACGGCCAGGGAGCCCAAAGGGTGGCTTTTTTAATGGCTTGGTTGTCCCAAGAGAAAGATGCGCAAGGCGTTAATATACGCGAGGCACGACTTGAGGATTGTGAACAGATCTGGTTACTATCCAACAGCACTGGAGTTCGTGAAAATTCCTTTAACCCGGAGCCTATTGAACTTGAAAGCCATATTACCTGGTATGAGAAAAAGCTTGCCTCTGCAGATGTTGCCTTTTATGTCTCTGATTTACAGGGCGTCCTTGGGGGTCAGGTGCGGTATGACAAAATAAAAGACGCCGCAGAAATCAGTTTTTCTGTTGCTCCGGCCTTTAGGGGAAGGGGTATGGGCAAAACTCTCATCAGGGATACAATAGGTCAGGCCTGCGAAAGATTGAATGTGGGCCGAGTTTTTGGACTGGTAAGGGAATTTAATCATGCGTCCATTCATACCTTTTTAGGTTCGGGGTTCCAGAGGGTCTGTGAGCAGGAAATAAATAATTGCAAATGCATAAGGTTTGAAAGGAGTTGGTCCCGGGACTATACAGAAGCCTGATGGAAGCTATCAGCATAAACAATCATTTAATAGGCCCTGGACATCCAGTTTATATCATTGCAGAGTTGTCAGCTAATCACAACCGGGACTTCGAGAAAGCGGTCAGGATAATAGAGAGAGCCAAAGACGCGGGAGCGGATGCGATAAAGTTACAGACCTACCGTCCTGATACCATAACCCTGGATTGTGATAATGAATACTTCAGGGTAAAGGGAACACAATGGGAGGGGAGAACCCTTTATGAGCTTTACGAAGAGGCCTTTACCCCATGGGAATGGCAGCCCCGCCTGAAGAAGATCGCTGACAGGTTGGGACTGGATTGTTTTTCAGCGCCGTTCGACTTTACTGCGGTGGATTTTCTGGAAAAGATGGATGTGCCGGCATACAAGGTTGCTTCATTTGAAAATGTCGATATTCCACTTTTACGGAAAATAGCGTTGACGGGAAAGCCGATTATAATGTCTACCGGTATGGCCACCCTTGACGAAATTGAAGAAGCTGTGAGAACTATTCGGGAATCAGGAGAGTCCGGCCTGGCACTGCTCAAATGCACGAGCGCCTATCCGGCCCCGCCGGAGGAGATGAATTTACGTGCTATTCCCCATCTTGCCCAGGCTTTTGACGTGCCCGTGGGTCTTTCTGACCATACCCTTGGCAGTACTGTCCCGGTAGCCGCGGTCAGCCTCGGAGCCTGTATTATCGAAAAGCACCTTACGCTTTCCAGGAATGATCCAGGCCCTGACAGCAAGTTCTCCATGGAGCCGCATGAATTCGAAGAGATGGTAAAAGCAGTGCGTGTCGCGGAGATCGCCTTAGGGCATGCCAGTTATGAAACAACGGAAAGCGAAAAGGCCGGGCGGGCACTCCGACGTTCGCTTTTCATAATAGAGGACGTAAAGGCCGGGCAACCTTTTACGGAAAAGAATGTAAGGTCAATAAGGCCCGGGCATGGTCTGCACACCAGATATTTAGAAGAGATTCTCAAAGGCAGGGCCAGCAGAGACCTGAAAAAGGGAACCCCTTTGACGTGGGATTGTGTTCAGGCTGGATAATGGAGACAGCTGTTAAGTGTTCATTCTGTACGCCGTTCGATTTCTCCATAATTGGGACATAAGCCGTCAATAGAAAAAGCATGCGTGTTTTGAAAAATAATTTAGCATAAGAATTATAGTATGCAGAGGAAAGAAATGTACAAAGACACAGATGTAAAGGTACTCGATTGCACGATACGGGATGGAGGATATATAAATAACTGGGACTTT
Organism: uncultured Desulfobacteraceae bacterium; assembly: GCA_964627015.1. Classification (GTDB taxonomy): domain Bacteria; phylum Desulfobacterota; class DSM-4660; order Desulfatiglandales; family Desulfatiglandaceae; genus CAZVGY01. The sequence continues at coordinate 75,377 of CAZVGY010000003.1, read as the reverse complement.
TCTCCCAGCATGGTGAGGGATATTTATCAGAGATTATCCCGCGCAGGTGTTGATTTTATTGAGGTCGGTTTCAGGGACTCTGAATCAGCCGAAACGCCGTTGTGGCGAAGATGCCCGGAAGATGAACTCGCAAAAATAAAAAAGGGCATACAAGGCGCTAAGATAGTGGTGATGGTGGATTTCGGCAAGGCGGGTCCGGAAGATTTTCTGCCTGTGGAAGAAAGCTCTGTAGATATGGTCCGTATCGCAGTACACAAAGACAAGGTTTATCATGCATTGGATCTCGCCTCACAAATCAAGGCCAAGGGATATATGGTATCAATACAGCTGATGGGATACCCTCAGTATAGTGAAGATGAAAAGGAAGAGCTTTTTCTAAGGCTTTCGCGAGAAGATCTGGATTACGTTTATGTGGCTGACAGCTACGGTTCACTTTTGCCTGACCAAGTTGAGCGGCTTATATCTCCACTTACCTCGATTGAAGGTATCAAGGTAGGTTTTCATCCCCACAATAACCTTCAACTGGCTTTTGCTAACACGTTACAGGCCATAAAGAGCGGCGCCAGTGTCGTGGACTCCACACTTTACGGCATGGGACGTGGAGCCGGGAATCTCTCTACTGAGACCCTGCTCTCATATCTCCAGCAGCATGACAGGGATAAGTATAATGTTATCCATGCCCTCTTCTGTGTTGACATGTACCTTCTTCCCCTTAAAAAAAAGCTGGAGTGGGGTTACCAGTTGCCCTTCATGTTATCGGCAATATGCCAGTGCCACCCCTACTATGCAAAGGAAGTCGTAGAGGCCCGGGAATATACAGTCGACGAGCTATGGAAAATACTGAACCTGATAAAAATACGAAAGCCTGTCGGATTTAAACCAAAGCTTCTTGAGGAAATATTAGAGACCGCCGTGTTTAATCAAAAGCAGACCGCTCCGAATGTAATTGAAGAAGATAAATCTCCCGTTGAGCGATCCGCCGGGTTCGGGCCACCATCTTACCAGGATCGTCATAATGGGCGTCCATTTCTCGTGCTGGCCAACGGGCCTAACCTCAAGGTTTATAGAGGCCAGATAAGACAGTTTATAGATCGTCATAAACCAGTGGTCATGGGGGCCAATTACCTTGGTGATCTGTTCACTCCTGATTACCACGCGTTTATTAATTTGAGAAGGTTTATCAGGCATGTTTCTTCCGTGGATCCTTCATCCGGGCTGCTCCTGAGCCAGCACTTCCCAGGGGAAGTAATTGAGGCACACTGTGAAAGGGCCTACGAGGATATTCTATTCGTCGATAGAGTAAAAGGTCCTTTTGACATTGATAATGGGGTTATTTCCAATAATTGTGGCACTGTTTCTGTACTGCTTATAGCAGTTGCTCTTGTAATGGGTGCAAGCGAAGTATTTGTGGCCGGAATGGATGGATATCCTATTGAGAGCAAGAGTGAAAGTCCTCTTTTTTACAATGAGGAGGATGAGACCAATTCGGAAAGCTTTATACGCACAAGAGAGCGCTGGAACGAAAGGGCCTTGGAAGACCTGGAATCGTTTATGTCAAAACAGGGGGTCATGGGGCCAACAATAATTACACCCACTACCCATGAGAGGTATTTCATGGGAATCAATAATTTTATATAGTTGGCGTTCATGGAGCATCTTGAGGGAGACGGCTTATGGATGATTCCAAAATTCTAGGGGTTATTCCGGCTAGAATGAAATCAAGCAGATTTCCGGGAAAACCCCTGGCAGACATCAAAGGGCGCCCGATGGTTGCAAGGGTCTACGACGCCGCGAAAAAATCCAGAACATTGACAGATGTTCTTATAGCCACAGACAGCAAGGAAATAGTAGAAGCCTGCACTGGTTTGGGCATTCCTACCATGATGACTCAAAGCGACCATAAGACTGGTACTGACAGAGTAGCCGAAGTTGCCACACAGATCAACGCTCGAGTTTACGTCAATATTCAGGGTGATGAGCCTCTTATTGAGCCTGAGGTGATAGACGTTGCCGTTAATGGTCTTTTGTCTGACGATAAATACGAGGTGGTTAACCTTTGTATGGAGATAGACCGGCTGTCTGATCTGGCAGACGCAACAGTTCCCAAGGTAGTAAAGGGACCCGGCGGCAGAGCGGTTTTCCTGTCCAGGGCGGTTATACCATATCCGAAAAATCCAGATGAAGCTCGGTATTACCGCCAGGTTTGTGTGTATGCTTTCAGGCCTGAAGCTCTCCTGGGATTTTCCCGCATGAAACCGGGACCTGTTGAGGCATCAGAGGATATTGAGCTGCTAAGGTTTATAGAGCATGGTATCCCTGTCCGCATGATCGAGGTAGAGACGCGCTCCTTCGGTGTGGACACGCCTGCGGACCTGGAGCGCGCACGCAGGATTTGGAAAATATGATTGCTTGCATAGGAGAAATAATGCTCCGGTTCAGACCGGATCCGGATTATATGCTGCTGGGCCAAACCAACAATTTTTATGCGGAAGCGGGGGGGAGCGAGTCTAATGTGGCTATAACTCTATCCAGGCTGGGACATGAGACCACCATGCTGACCGGCTTGCCTGACAACTCTCTTGGCCGCATGGTGATTGCCTATTTGCGTTCACACGGAGTAGATACAGGGAGGATAGCTCTTTCAGAATCGGGTCGTCTGGGAACATACTTTACTGAAAAGGGTACAGGACACAGACCCTCGCGGGTGATTTACGACCGTGAGGGATCGGTCTATAATTTTCTGGAAGATCTGGTAAAGGATCAGGATGCATGGCTGAGCAATTGCTCATGGCTTCACCTCTCCGGTATTGCATTAGCCACCTCCAGGAGTGCCGCTGATTTCGCACTGAACCTTACCAGTGCGGCCCATGAAAGGGATATGGGCATTTCTCTGGATATCAATCATAGAAAGTTGCTGTGGCGGTGGTGCAAGGGAGAGAAGGAGCGATTGGATTGCCTGATGGAAGTGGCTGCAAGAGCCACTATACTGGCGGGAAATGAAACCGATCTGGAAGCCGGTCTTTTCGGTGCACCTAGCAAAGATGAAGAGGATTTGATACCCAGGCTGAGTAAGATCGCAACACAAGGAAATCTGAAATGGGTGGCGATAAGCTTACGTGAGTCGAAGCAGGCGGACTTGAATAAGTTCAGTGGGCTTATCTATGATTTCAGGGAAGATCAAAAAGTCCCTAAAAAATATATGGCTGGTCCCCGGACTGTGACCAGCATAATTGACAGGGTAGGGACAGGCGACGCCTTTTGCGGGGCTGTGCTGGATGGTTATCTAAAGGATATGGAACCTCAGAAATGTCTTGAAAGGGCGGTTATGCTCGGGACATTGATGCATGGTATTTCAGGAGACGCCTGCCAGATTGACGACAATTTTCTGGAATACTGCCTGAAAGATGACAGTGGGCGAATCATTCGCTAAATACTCCCTGCCACCGGAAGTGGAAAGAAGAGAAAGGGCGCTCGGTCGATTTGCAGCCCGGTTTGCCCAGGGGTTACCCGGCGGTTTACGCTTTATCGCCTTTTGCGGACCTGCAAGTTTCAGGGACCCTGAAGCAGATGATATCTGGCATCCTGGCGTGATGCGGGGCGGTTTTTCTTCCCTGTTGAGAGACCAGTTTCCCAGGCTTATCCTTTCTTTTTTTAGTGGTATTCGAAGATTTTTCCTGAAACGGTTTGGCCGCTTTATATTTATAAAGCAGCATTCAGAGACACTGGCTGTTGCTCCTTTACAATTGTGTAAACTGAAACAGGGTTCAGTGGAGACGAGCTATTGTCATCCGGATGATATAGATTCCATGAGCTGGCTGCTCATAGACGATACCCTCAGCGACCCTGCAGGCTATCCATTAGGACGCTCAAATTTCCTCTGTTGGTATTTTATGTTGCTCATTAACTGTTTGCGGGTTTTTTTTCTCCGCAGGGATAATGAACAGTGGAAGGACTGGACAGTCGGTTTCCTGCTTACCGTCAGATGGATTATGGGCATGGTATGGGTGAATAAGTGGATGTTGTCTTTGAAGATCAGGTCGGTTCTTGAGAAGACGCAGCCTGACAAAGTTTTCTGCGTTCATGAAATGCACCCTCATTCCAGAATTGCCTGGCTTGAGTCGAGACGACTCAACATAACCAGCGTCACCATTCAGCACGCCTCTATTACCCGTGCCAAACTCTGGTATTTTCCGACACCTGAAGAACTTTTAGCAGGGATGGCTGTTCCGGATACATTGTGTGTCTTTTCCACAGGGGTGAGAAACCTGTTTGAACAATTTTTCCCAAAGGGCGTTAAATACCCACTCACATGTGGGCCCCGTTTTTCCAGATGGAAAGGCATGGTTGGAGAAAGTTTTTCTGTGAGTAGTTCGCATCAGCCCATATTATTTGCGGGGTCCCTTCCCTGGTGGGATAATGTGGTGGTCTTGAAGGCCGTTTTGAAGTTAGTGATCCAAGGCAATATCATTCGTCCCATTCAGGTACGGCCTCATCCCGCCAGTGATATCCCTGCAATGTGGAAGCAGCGGCTGGATCAGCTGGTGGAGGATAATAAAGTGAGCATCTCCACAGGCCCCCTGGAGGATGACTTGCGTAAATGCGCGGTAGCAGTGGGCATGAATACCACAGTTCTGGAAGAGGCCTCACTAATGGGAAAGGGAGTGATAGTAGTGGAGGATCGGGACTATCTCTCTTTTGCCACACGGCTGGGCACCCACGTCCCACTCGGTATTTTTTCCTGGGCCACAGTAGAAAGTGTGATTCAGGAATCACAGGAAAGAAAAGAAAATATTGTTAGGAGGGGAAAAGAAGTCCTCGGAATTGATCATCCGGTTTGCCGTGTAAGCTTTAATAAGGATCCAAATGGATATTTCTGAAAATTTGAGAAAAGAATTATCTGGAAAGTATGTACTCGTCGTGGGGGGAAGTGGCTTCATAGGACGTCATATTTCTATGGCACTTAATAATGCCGGGGCCGTTGTTTCCACTCTGTCTCTTAGAAGTCATAGCAGTGAGAGAAGCATAGAGGTCTACGAGTCACTGGTAGCTGATATTCGGGATCCAGGAGCTCTGGAAGGGTGTCTCAAGGGCAGAAGATTCAATTATGTTGTCAACTGTGGCGGGTATATTGATCATACTCCTTATTTTATTGGAGGACGCGATCTGATTGACCAGCATTTTACAGGAACTATGAATCTGCTGGATCTGATAAGCGGACCTGAACTTCTCGGATACGTGCACATGGGCAGCAGTGACGAATATGGTTCTTTGGAGGCTCCACAGAAGGAAAGCAAGCGTGAAATGCCTATATCTCCCTATTCTACTGGCAAGACGGCATCCACTCACCTTGTCCAGATGCTTTCCCGCACGGAGGGTCTTCCAGGTGTAGTGTTGAGGCTTTTTCTTGTATATGGACCTGGCCAGGGCTCCCGCCGTTTTCTCCCCCAGATTATCAGCGGTTGTCTTGAAAATCAGGTTTTTGAGACATCAAAGGGAATGCAGGTTCGTGATTTCTGTTATATCAGTGATATAGTCGAAGCGGTTTTACTGGCAATGGTTTCGAGCCGGGCGCATGGCAGGGTTATTAATGTAGCCTCTGGCAGACCAGTCACTATCAGGGAAGTGATTGAAAAAGTAATATCCATGATCGGTAGTGGAAAGGCGGATTTTGGAAAAGTTCCGTACCGTACAGGGGAAAATATGGCCCTTTATGCTGACATAGGTCTTGCCGAAGATCTGTTAGGTTGGCGGCCGTCTACAGACCTGGAAAAGGGTTTGGAGATGACTGTTTACTGGTATCGTCAGAAGTTTAGAGGTGACGTCTAATGCCCCGGATCAGCGTAATAATTAACTGCTTCAACGGCGAACGCTATCTCGGGGAGGCGATGGACAGCGTTTTTGCCCAGACATATAAGGATTGGGAAATCGTTTTCTGGGACAATGCATCTACTGACCGAAGCGGAGATATTGCCAGGAGTTATGGGGAACGGGTTCGTTACTTCAGGAGCGAGGCTACCACAAGTCTGGGAAAGGCAAGGAATCTGGCCATTTCTCATGCGAAAGGTGACTACGTGGCCCTGCTGGATTGTGATGACATCTGGCTGCCGCAGAAACTGGAAAGGCAGCTTGAAGTACTGGAGCGCAATCAGGACGCAGCCCTCTGCTTTAGTAACTCCATGTTTTTCAATTCAGGGGGAGATGTATACGACCATTTTTCACAGGCTCGGCCCGCAAGAGGTGATGAGGTATTTGAAAAGCTTTTGGAAAGTAATTTTATTAGTTCGGAAACCATGTTTTTTCGTAGGTCGAAACTGGAGACTCTGGAATATATCTTTGATGAAGATTTCACCATGGTTATGGATTATGATCTCACATTACGCCTGGCATATAAATATCCCATTGACTACGTCGAAGACGTTCTCTCAAAGTGGAGGATGCACGAGGGAAGCGAATCCAGCAAAAAAAGGTTTCTGATTCCGCGCGAAAATATGGCTGTGCTTGAACGGCTGATTCTCAGACACCCGGAACTGCCAGAGAAGCATCAGCATGCCATATCCAGATTCAGACATAATGTGAATTACCAGCTCGCGATGGAGAAATGGGACAGGGGAATGGTCAAAGAATCCAGAAACATGCTGAGACAGTGTAAGTTGATACCAAAGGCTCCTGTAGCATACGCGGCAACATTTTTTTTGCCGTTTTCGAGATTTGACAGGATAAAGGAAAACCTGAAAACGAGAATACTGGGGGGACGACTTTGGAAGTTATAATTCTCTGCGGAGGGAAAGGTACCAGGCTCAGGGAAGAGACTGAATTCAAGCCAAAGCCAATGGTGGAAATAGGCGGCAGGCCCATAATATGGCACATCATGAAACTCTATAGTTATTACGGGTTCAAGGATTTCATCCTTTGCTGCGGGTATAAGCAGCAGGTTATAAAGGAGTACTTTCTTAATTATCGTTTCATGAACAGTGATGTCACCATAGGACTGGGCAGCTGCGGAAAAACGACTTTCCAGAATTCTCACGATGAAGACTGGACAGTCACCCTGGCTGATACAGGCCTTGAAACCAAAAAAGGGGCCAGGATCAGGAAGGTAGAACAATATATCACTGGCGACAGGTTCATGGTCACTTACGGCGATGGAGTATCCAATGTAAATATCCATGAGCTGATCAGATATCATGAGTCACAGGCGACTTTGGCAACCTTCACGGGAGTGCACCCGATCTCCAGATTCGCCACTGTAGACAGGGACTCAAAGGGTAAGATAGTGGACTGGAATGAAAAGAAAAAACTGGAAGGGTACATGAATGCCGGATTTTTTGTGCTTGAGAGGGCTGTACTGGATTATTTCCAGGGGGATGTCGAACTCGAAGAGGAACCAATGAAACAACTTGCCAGAGAAGGCAACCTGGCAATGTACCAGCATGATGGATTCTGGCAGTGTATGGACACCTATCGGGACTATCTCTTTCTTGAGGGCCTCTGGGAAAATGGGGATGCTCCATGGAAGCTGTGGGAGTGATAGTAAAGGCATTTGATAAATCATTTCATCTCGCCTGATTACCTTCTTCTGCGCCTATATATTGTTAAAGCAAAAGAGAAAAGGCTTTGAACGAAAAACAGAGTTCAGACTTCAAGTTTATTAGAGGACATATGCATCTGTTCGATGATTTTTATCAGGGTAAAAAAGTCCTGGTTACGGGGCATACCGGTTTCAAGGGAAGCTGGCTGACCTTATGGCTTCTGGAGATGGGTGCGGACGTGGCAGGAGTTTCAGCATACCTTCCGTCAGATCCCTGCAATTTTGAGGTTATGGGGTTGAAGAATCATATTCGGCACATTGAGATGGATATAAGGAATTTTGAATCTCTGAAAAAGGTGTTTGAAGAGTTTCAGCCTCAGATTGTCTTTCATCTGGCTGCTCAGGCTATAGTAAGACGCTCCTTCGATGATCCCAGACTCACATTTGATACTAATATAATGGGAACCGTAAATGTCCTGGAATGTGTGAGGGAACATGAATGCGTGGAGGCGGCGGTTATTATTACGAGTGACAAGTGTTACAGAAATTCGGAATGGGTCTGGGGATACAGAGAAACCGATGCATTGGGGGGAAAAGACCCTTACAGCGCTTCAAAAGGCTGTGCCGAGATTGTGATAGGTTCTTACTGTGATTCATATTTCATAGACGAAAATAGGAAAAAAGTAGCTTCTACCAGGGCAGGTAATGTTATTGGGGGTGGTGACTGGGGCCGGGACAGAATTGTGCCGGATTGCGTAAGAGCATGGTCAGCCGGAAATGAGGTGATAGTACGCAGTCCTCTTGCTACCAGGCCCTGGCAGCACGTACTTGAACCTTTGAGCGGCTATCTCTGGCTGGGAGTGCTGCTGGACCAGGGGAAAGTGAGAACCGGTGAGGCCTTTAATTTCGGCCCCAGGAGCGAGGTGATTCAGCCTGTGTCCTCACTGGTCCAAAGTTTCAAGACTTACTGGGAAAAGGCGCGATGGAGCATAGCGGAGCCGGATCCCGGGATGAAGGAGAGCCGGTTCTTAAAGCTTTGCTGTGACAAAGCGCTTTCTCTTTTACAGTGGGAGGCGATTCTATCTTTTGAAGAAACTGTTGAATTAACGGCAGAGTGGTATCGGTGGTTTTATGATAATGGGGAAGACATGTTAAAATTTAGTTCACAGCAAATAAAAAGATATTACGAAATGGCAGTAGAAAGAGGAATGAAATGGATAAAACTGGATTTTTAGGGGCAATTGAAAAAAGTCCAGCAGCCTTCGTCAAAGCGAGAAGAAAAACAAAGTTCGGTAAATAGTATGAGCCACCAGAGTAAATCTCTTTTACAGGAAAGGCAAGCCAGGAAGCAAATCCTGAGCATCTATTGCCCTCCGAATGCAGGCAAGCCCTGGCATTTCAATGATCTATTGGAAAACAGCACGATTAATTATTTTGCCTATGGGCGGCACGCCCTGAGAGAAGGACTACGGTTATGTGGTATTGGGCGAGGAGACCGGGTACTTATTCCCTCATATATATGTCGGGATGTCTTATCATCTGTTAGGGCGGTTGATGCAGAGCCTTTGTATTACGATGTAGATGAAGAACTCCAGGCCTGTCTGGATCCTGATTCTGCGCCTTCTGCCGGGGCTGTGATGGCGGTAAATTATTTTGGCTTTCCACAGGAATTGGACAGGTTCAAGCTTTATTGCAACAGGACAGGTGCAACCCTTATTGAGGATAACGCTCATGGTCTTTTCAGTTGTGACAAGGAAGGGCGCTATCTGGGCACACGTGGAGACCTTGCTGTATTCAGCCTTCGTAAGACACTGCCTCTGCCTAACGGGGCCGTTCTGATGGTAAACCGTCCGGATCTTAAGGAGAGACAGCCGGCCCAGCTTCCTTTTGAGCCCAGCTATGGAGATGTTTTTTTTAATAGAAAACAGATGGCGAGGCGTATCATAAAATTAACAGGCATTGGTGGAGCAAAAACACTGATAAGATTTTTAAGGCTGGGTCGTCGTCTGGCTACGGGAAGTTCGATACCCCAACCTGATCCTGATGGAGAGAATGTTCTCCCCGAACCACTAAAATGTTCTCCAATGCTTAAAAAGGGGATAGATAGTGCAGACCCTGAAATTGAATGTAAAAGAAGAAGGGATCTTTACTATCTATTTGATGAGTTTATCAGGTCCACGCATGAATGTATCCCCGTGTTTGATACCCTCCCCAAGGGTGTGGTGCCTTATGGGTACCCCTTCTTTTGTGAGGATGAAGCCTTCAGTAGTATTGAAAGAGAATTGTTCATGAACGGTCTATTGTGTATCACATGGCCCGGCCTCCCAAATGCGGTTAGAGGGGAGTGCGCTCCATTCTATCACGAGATAAGGCTTATTCCTCTTTTGTGGTAATGGATACAAAATTCGAAATTCTAATATCGAAAAAAACAAGCTCAAATATATAGGGTTCTAATTAAGGCAGGGATTCAAAAAAAAAGAGTGCTTAGCAGTCGTCGAGGGTTGTTTGGAGGAATAGCTTCGAGGCTGCGGTCCCCTCTTCAGTCCGCCTCTACTCCAGCAGAGGAGGCGGTCCTGGCTTCAGGGTGCCGGCGAAATCCTGCGGTATCTCCGATTATGCCTGTGAAAGGCACCTTTCGCTGCGGACCGCGGCAAGCGTGTGAGCGGTATATTCGAAAGATTCGGATTTTCGAGGGAACCGCAAGCTCTCCGCTGATGGCAATGAGGTATGGGGAGAAGCTGAGATCGTGAGAGTCACAGAGTTGATTTTAAAGCGACTGTTCAGGGTTCTCTTTTATAAGCCGACCAGGTAGGGTGGTAAATTGGCTGGCACACTAAATGGGTGAGGCGAGCGGCGAAATATTCGGGAGTAAGCCTTAACGAAGGAGTGATGAACACAGTGAAAACGCCCTCCGCTCGCCTTTACGGCACTGGGTTGAATTTTCTAAATAGGACTTTCGGCTTTAAAAAGAGAGTGCTGAGTAGTCGCCGAGGGTTGTTTGGAAGTTTTACCTGGAACCTGTGATTCCTTTTTTCAAGGGAACCGTATGCTCTCCGCTGATGGCAATGGGGTATGGCGAGAAGCTGAGATATAAAATATAGAAAATTTTCAGTCGAAGATCAAAGACCAGCTCTCTGAGCCGGACTTGTTTGCATGGATAATGGATATCAAAATCTACACTTATGATCAAATCGATTCCGATTTAAGGAATTGCTGGCTTGAATTATGGGAGAGGAGCAGGGATCGCCACCCGTTTAATCACCCGGCCTGGGTAAAGGTCGCCCCCTTACCGGGGAAAGGACTGAGAAAACAAATTATTGTTGGATGCAAAGAAAACCGATATTCGCTATTCCTGATAGCCGCTGTGGGCGGGAAGAAAATGACTCTTCTTGGCTCCCCTTATCTGGACAAGGCCTCGATTCTGGCGGACCAGTCAATGTCCAGAGATGACTGGAAGAAGATTGTAGCTGACCTGCTTGATGACTATGATCAAATAACTTTGCAGGAGCTTCCCCATAGCTTGATCCGGGAAATTGAATTTAATCCAGTTAAAGGCCGATCCATGACAAGAAGTTCTTCATTAAGCCCATTCTTCGAGGTTGAGAACCCTCTTATTTCTGGTAAAAGAAGGCATGAGGCAAGGCGTTACACCAGAAAGCTGGAAAAGGATCACGGTCCTCTGGAAATAAGTTTTTCGCTCTTGACCCCCCAGCTCCTGAGAGTTATGGCGGACATCGAATCGCGCAGTGCAAAGCCCGCCAGGGGACGGGCTGAATTTGAAAATAAGGATTATTTTAATTTTTTGAAAAGGGCCATTGACGAATTCACCGATATGTGCTGGATCGGGCTTATGAGCCTCAATGGAAAACCTATTGCCCATTACGCGGGGATCATTTATGGCGAAAATATAATCGGGCTTCACATGGCCTTTGATATGGAGTTCAGTCGTTATTCCCCTGGGACCGTCCTTATTTTCAACATGCTTCCTATCCTCAGGGAAAAAAATATCAAACTGTTTGAATTCGGCAGAGGACAGAGTGTGGTAAAATCCCGTTTTGCGGGTGATCAGGCCGAAGAGCAGCATACAGCATATTTTTTTAGAAAGAGCGCGCGGGGAACACTCGGTTTCATTAAGACAAGTTTCGTCTGGGAGTGCATTTCCCTGGCACGCCGAATAAGGGCCAGGGACCTTAAAGGAGTTAACAGGTTTCTCGACCGGCTTGCGCTAAAGCGATGACACCGCAACTCTATCGTCTTTCTGAATTTATTGTTCAATATTTTTCAGGATCGAGCCCTGCCTTTTAAAACCATGCATAAAAGTGATTTGTCTCTGAAAAGGCGATTCTCCTCGCTCATTTCTTCGTACTATGACAGGTTTTCAAAATTAATCAGCAAGAGGCCTGGTACAAGGATACTTCTTTATCACTCTATTGGTTCACGGCTGAAACATGACACTTATGGGATGAGCATATCGGTCAGCTCCTTTGAAGAGCAGGTGAGGAGTATTGCCGCGGATAAAAGCATCAGGTTCGTTCCGCTGACCTCCCTGATGCGCTTATCTGGATGGAAGCAGTGTGACACCTGCTCAATAGCAGTTACGTTTGACGATGGCTATAAGGATAACCTGTATGCCGCAGCTCCGATCCTTGTTGATTACAGGGTTCCATTTACCCTCTTCGTTACCGCGGGTTTTCTTGGCGAGTCTTCAAGTGTTTTTCTAAGTAAGAATGAGCTAAAGCGGCTGTCCGGTATGGCCGGGGTGACCGTTGGGAGCCATGGCATGACACATAGTCGCTTAACCGGGATGGATGACAAGAGTTTAAAAGCTGAACTTATTCAAAGTCGTGCCAGAATAGAGGACATAATTGGTAAAAAGGTGGAGATGCTTAGTTACCCCTTTGGGAAGGTGGATCATCGCGTGGTATCCGCTGCGATTGAGGCAGGGTATCGATTGGGTGCCGGGAGTCGGTTTGGTAATAACTCTGACGACACTAACCGTATGGTTCTCAGACGTACAGAGATATGGCGGGATGATTCAAGGAAAGTATTCTGTCAGAAATACAGGGGCTCCTGGGACTGGTATGGTTATTATCAAAGGCTACGCGGCCTGTAAATAATTTGTGAGGCAGAACTGGATTGAAAACAATTAACAAAAAACAGAAAGATATGAAGGTCCTGATCTTATGTGGAGGAAAAGGAGAGCGACTGAAACCTCTTACTGAAAGCCTTCCCAAGCCTCTGGTCATGATAAAAGGCAGGCCTATCCTTTCCTATTTATTGTCTCATTTTGAAAACTATGGATTTAAGAAATTCGTGGTCGCGGTGGGATATAAGTCAGAGGCGATTGTAAGATACTTTCAGCAGAATCACAGGCACCTTCAGGTAGAAATAGTGGATTCAGGGGAAGCTGATATCATCCAAAGAATACGAGACTCAGCTGAATACCTTGGTGGGGATTTTATAATGAGTTATGGAGACACCCTGGCCGATGTTGACCTGGACGGGCTGATGCGTTTTCATCAGAGTCACGACGGGGATGCATCAATAACATGTTATCCCCTGCAGACCCAGTTCGGTGTCGTGGAGATGGCTGGCGAAGACAGGGTCTCAAGTTTTCTTGAAAAACCGGTGCTAGATAATAAGTGGATTAATATAGGGTATTTTTATTTTAACAGGCGAATCATAGAAAAGACAAAAAAGCACAAGAAATTCGTTGAGTTCCTTTATGAGATTATAGGGGAGGGACGTCTTTATGGTTATAAGCACAGGGGGGTTCACATTACGGTTAACACTATAAAGGAACTTCGAGACGCTGAGATCAATATAACGCAGCTGGAAAAAAAATTGGGGGCCGACTGAAATGTCTGACAGTTTTTTTTGGCAGGGTAAAAAGGTGTTGATAACCGGAATAAACGGCTTCATAGGTGGAAATCTTGCAGGATATCTGGTTCGGAAAGGAGCTGATGTGGTTGGTCTTGTCAGGAATATCTGTGAGGAAAGCTTTCTCTATTTTGAGGGCTTGGCACCGAAAGTGAAATTGGTTATGGGTGACCTGATTGACAAAGAGCTTCTAATGAGGGTCGTCGCTGAAGAACAGGTACAGTGCGTATTTCACCTCGCTGCACAGGTGGAGGTGGGAATTGCAAGGGCGTACCCTTTTCTTACCTGGGAGACCAATATAAGAGGGACCTATTGCCTTTTAGAAGCTGTAAGGGAGAACAGTAAGAATATAGAGGCGGTTATAATAGCCTCTTCGGACAAGGCCTACGGTGAATACGGTAAGGACAGAATGCCCTACAGGGAAGATTACCCCCTGATTCCGGTATATCCTTACGATGTATCGAAAGCATGCGCGGACATGATTGCTCGATCCTATGCCTCGTCACTATACAATATCCCTATCGTGGTGACCAGGTTCTGTAACATTTACGGTCCCGGTCAGTTGAATTTTTCCGCCCTCATACCTGATTCCATAAGGTGCGCACTAGGCTACGGCGATTTTATTCCGAGGAGTGATGGTAGCCAGGTCAGGGATTATATCTATGTGGGGGACGTGGTGGAACTCTACGCCTTCATTGCAGAGGCGCTGTCCGAAAACTCCAGCCTTGCCGGAGAGGTATTCAATGCTGGAACAAATAAACCTCGAACCGTTCGCGAAATTGTTCAAAAGGTCTTTGAAGTCCTTTCACAACAGAATAAATATTTGGAAATTGAAAAACTGTGGGCACACAGAAAGACGGTCGGAGAGATCGACTGTCAGTATATGACATATGACAAATTAGAAGAAATGTTTGGGTGGAGGCCGAAGACCTCTTTTGATACAGGCATGAGGAAGACCGCCGCCTGGTACAAGGAATACCTGACAGGGAAACAGAGAAACTTATGAGGCAGGACATCTCTATCATTGTCCCTTATTATAATGAAGCCGAGACAGTATTGACTACACTGGACCTTCTAGCCAGGCAGACTGTACAGCCGGGAGAGGTGATACTGGTCGATTCAGGATCTTTCGATAGTAGCCCCGAGATTATAGACAACTGGATAAGCCGGAACAGGGATAGACCCGGTATGGCTTCCTTCGTAAACCTGAGGGCAGATACGGGAGTACCCAGCTCTTCCAAAAATGCCGGTATCCGCACATCCAAAGGTGGACTAGTTGCCTTTATGGATTGCGGTCTCACGTTCGGAACGGACTGGCTGCAGAAACAGATTGATTATATGGAATCCGAAGACTACGAAGTTGTTTCCGGTGGCTGTTTTCTTGAAGGCGAGGGCTTTTGGGACCGCTCAGCCGTTTCCCAGACATATGGCTACAAGAGGTTCTGTCCTACAGTACCTTCCAGCCTGGTCAGGAAATCAGTATTTGGAAAAACCGGCCTTTTCCTTGAAGGGAAAAGGTCGGGTTATGATGTTGACTGGGTCAACAGGCTTAAAACCCTGGGAATCAGGAGGGGTATCAACCGTGAGGCGGTGGTTCGATACAACGGAACAAACTACGCGGAATCGTTAAAAAGGCTTTTTTTGAAAAGCGCCAATTATGCCGAAGGGTCCCTGGGGTTACATGAGTATTATTTCCCCTATGTTTATATCGTCCTTTTTCTGGCATTTTGGCCTATTCTCATTTTCAGACCTTTTCTGGCTTTTTCACTGGCGGCCTTGTATTTGGTGGTCAGGGGATATCTTGTCCCTATCTTTAAATCCCGGGGAATCAGTATGATAAAAGATTATCCTCTCCTGCTGTTGGGTCTTCCTGTGTCAGGAGTTGTCATAGACTCGGGCAAGGTGGTCGGCCTATTGAGAATCATCTTCGGTCAAAGGCGCTCAAAAGTTTCCTAACGGATTCAGAGATCGGGACGGCGGGTGATTTTGCCAATGTATTATTCGAATAAGATAGACGTATTAAATAGCCTTTTCCGGGATGAGGATGTTCAACTTGAAAAGGAACACCTTATTGTTGGGCATAATGTCTACCCTATAGTGGAGGATGTGATAATACTCCTTGACCCTTCCCAATATCCTTTAGGCCTTGATAAGCGATTAAAATCCGCGGGAATTAATTCAACTAATAAAAGTTTTGATTATGCTGAAGATGTACAATACTCCTTTGGAAGTGAGTGGCAGAAATTTCCGAAGGTGATACCGGAACATAAAAAAGAATTTAACCAGTATTTCGATTTAATAGACCTCGATAAATTGGATGGGTTGAGGGTATGCGACCTGGGCTGCGGCATAGGTCGCTGGAGTTATTTCCTTAAGGATGTGTGCAGGGAATTGATACTGGTAGATTTTTCAGAGGCCATTTTTATTGCCCGACGCAATCTAGCTCATACTGACAAGGCGTTGTTCTTCATGGCCGATCTGATGCGTCTTCCATTCAGGGATGATTTCTGTGATTTCATGTTTTGTCTCGGCGTACTGCATCATTTACCTGTTCCAGCCCTGGAGGCAGTGAGGAAGCTGAAAAAATACGCCCCCCGGTTATTGATATACCTTTATTACGCGCTCGATAACCGTCCACTTTATTTTCGTTACTTGCTTAGAATTAGTACCGCCCTGCGTCTCAGCCTGTCAAAATGCAGGAGCCCCTCTTTCCGGGATTTTTTCACCTGGTCAGCCGCTTTGGGGGTGTATTTGCCATTTATTGCTCTGGGTAAGGTTTTTGAATCGAGAGGGCTTAACACCCCCATTCCTCTTTATGAGACTTATAGAGGGAAGAGTATAGCCAGGATAAGACAGGATGTGTATGATCGATTTTTTACAAGCATCGAACAACGATTTAGCAGAGCTGAGATTATGAAGCTTGAAGACACCTTTGAAAAGGTTTGTATTTCGGAAGGCCTTCCATATTGGCATTTTGTGTGCAGGAGAGAATCATAATTATCAAGTTCCAGATGAGACTTTCGGCTTTAAAAAGAGAGTGCTGAGCAGTCGTCAAGGGCTGTTTGGAGGATTAGCTTCGAGCCTGCAGTCCCCTCTTCAGTCCGCCTCTACTCCAGCAGAGGAGGCGGTCCTGGCTTCAAGGTGCCGGCGCAAGCAGGCGGCATCTCCGATTATGCCTGTGAAAGGCACCTTTCGCTGCGGACCGCGGCAAGCGTGTGAGCGGTATATTCGAAAGATTCGGATTTTCGAGGGAACCGCAAGCTCTCCGCTGATGGCAATGAGGTATGGGGAGAAGCTGAGATCGTGAGAGTCACAGAGTTGATTTTAAAGCGACTGTTCAGGGTTCTCTTTTATAAGCCGACCAGGTAGGGTGGTAAATTGGCTGGCACACTAAATGGGTGAGGCGAGCGGCGAAATATTCGGGAGTAAGCCTTAACGAAGGAGTGATGGAGATAGTAAAAACGCCTTCCGCTCGTCTTTACGGCACTGGGTTTAATTTTCTAAATAGGACTTTCGGATTTAAAAAGAGAGTGCTGAGCAGTCGTCAAGGGTTGTCAGAGGAGACAAATATAGATTAAACATGAAGATAACTCTATACAAATATATAATCAATGAAATCTGGCCATCGTTTGCGGCGAGCCTGCTGGTGACTGTATTCGTGATTTTGGCCACTCGGTTAATATCTATCACTGAGCTGATAGTGAACCGGGGTGTTCACATAGGCCATGTGGGCAGGATGGTCCTTTATCTTTTACCTGATATCATAGGTTTTGCGCTTCCCGCCGCCATGCTTATGGCTGTGGTTGCCGCCTTTCTTCGACTTTCCGGTGACAATGAAATCATTTCATTAAAAGCCTGCGGTATAAGCCTATATCAGATGATGCCACCTGTGGTAATCCTATCCTTTCTAGGTCTTCTGCTTTCAGCAGTGGTCGTGACTATGGCAATGCCCTGGGGAAATCGATCTTTTAAAGATTTGATTTTTGAGATGGCTCAAAGTAAAGCTGACCTGGGAATAAGGGAGCGAATTTTCAGTGAACCTTTTAATGAAGTGGTTTTTTATGTCAACTCCTTTTCAAGTCAAGAGCGGGTGATGAGAGATGTATTTGTCGTAGACAGACGGGATAAAGAGGTTAAAAACACTATTATTGCTGAGGAGGGTAAGATCCATTCGTATCCTGACAAAAGACTGATTAATCTGCATTTCATTAATGGTACGATTTTTATGACAGAAAAGGATTTAGACTCGGCCAGGTCGATAAAATTTAATACCTATGATATGAATATCGGCCTCAAAGATATTATGGCGCAGCTTGCTTCAAGAAAAAAGGCTCCTAAGGAGATGTCAGTAAGGGAATTAAAGGATCAGATCGAAAAGTCATCTGAAAATGGATTCAGATATAATGAAATGCTTATCGAGCTTTTGGAAAAAGCATCCATACCGGTGGCTGTGTTCCTGATGGGGATCATAGGCGTACCATTGGGAGCGCAGATCAGGTCAAGGGGGCGGTCTGCCGGGATTGGCGCAAGTCTTGTGGTATTTCTTGTATATTATATATGTCTCGCGGGAATGAGAAGTATATGCGAGACAGGTCTGATTTCTCCCTGGATAGGGGTATGGGTACCTGACCTGTTTTTGATTTTGATTTTTCTATATCTCTTCAGACGGGTAGCCAACGAACGGTCCATAGATTTCTGGACAGGTATTTCATTTGGAGCAAGAGTATCTAAGGCAAATCAGGCAGATGAGCATACTTAGTAAATATTTTTATAAGGAAGTCGCAAAGCTGCTTGGGATTATCCTCTTTGCCCTTCTGTTTATCTATTTAATAATAGATTTCATAGGGAAGGTAGACAATTTTATTGAGGCCGATGTGCCGGTGGGGCCTATGCTCTCTTATTTTTTTTATAAGATACCATTTGTCGTGGTTCAAATGGTCCCTGTTTCAATGCTACTTGCGGTTATAGTCATGTTCTGCCTTATGAAGGGGAACAATGAAATTATTGCACTGCATGCTTGTGGCCTCAGCAGTTTCGGCTTTTCCAAGCCGGTCCTCTTTTTTGGTATATTCATTTCCACTGCCTCGTTTCTCATATCAGAAACAATAGTGCCTTATACAAGTTCCAGAGGAAATGAGATATGGAATGTAGAGGTGAATAAGAGAATACAGACCAATTTTTATGGGCGGGATCAAATTTGGTATAAGGGTGAAAATTCCATTTACTGGATAAGGGCGTTTGATCCGGATGCAAAGATAATGGAAAATGTAAGTTTTTATTTTTTTGATGAATCATTTCTTTTGGTCAGAAAAGTTGATGCTCAGTTATGCGTTTGGACCGGTGATAAATGGAGGGCTGAAAAGGGTATTGAGCAAAATATAAACAAACTGGGCGGCTATGACCTGGAGAAATTTGATCAAATCTATCTGGATTTGCCTGAGAAACCAGAAACTTTTTTCCGTACTGTCCCTAATCCTGAGGAAATGAGCTATTGGCAGCTGAAGGATTACGCGGAAAAGATTCGACTCGAGGGTTATGATGCTACAAGATATCTTGTAGATATGAATATTAAAATGGCTTTTCCTTTGATCAGTTTTGTTATGGTCCTTATGGGCATACCTGTCGCCCTTGGCCTGAGAAGAGGTGGGACCCCCCTAGCTGTGTCTTTAGGGATCGGGGCCTGTTTCTTATATCTGCTGATGTTCGGATTTGCCCGCTCACTCGGACTTTCCGGGTTGCTACCACCTTTATTGGCGGCCTGGCTGACTAATCTGGTATTTTTTTTCCTGGGTTCTTATCTAATGATACATCTGAGAACATGATACCTGCAGTTTATCAGATGACTCGAAAGAGCATCCTCTGAAAATAAAATGAAAGGCGTTTGACTTAAGCGTTATGACTGAATCGCGGTTTAGGATACTTAGAATTATTGCCCGCCTCAATGTGGGAGGCCCTTCAATCCAGGCAATAAATTTATCTGGCCTGCTGCCCAAAGAGCGATACGGGACAATGCTCGTAAGCGGCACAATAAGCGCTCATGAAGGGGATATGGCCTACCTGGCTGCTGAAATGGGTGTGCGCCCTGTCACCCTTTTTGAACTGGGAAGGGAAATTTCTTTACTCAATGATCTGAAAGGATTTATGGCACTCAGAAAAATTATCAAATGCTTCAAGCCCCATATCATCCACACACATACAGCCAAAGCCGGGACACTGGGGCGTTTAGCTGCATTAAGCGTGAATCTGTTCCTTCGGCCGGCCGACCGTATAAAAATAGTCCACACGTTTCACGGTCATGTTTTTCACAGCTATTTTACCCGGGTTAAAACCCTTTTCTTTATTAACATAGAGAGGATACTCGCGAGGTTCACAGACAAGATTATAGTACTCAGCTTTTCGCAAAAGAATGATATATGCAGGCGTTTCAGGGTTGCTGAAGAGAAGAAGGTGAGCGTGGTACCGCTGGGTTTTGGCCTTGCAAAGTTTAGAAAACGCGACAAAACTCGAACAATACTCAGGCAAAGGTTTTTACCCCCAGGCTCCGAAAAGGTCTTTTTCGTAGGTATTATCGGTAGACTGGTACCCGTAAAAAACCACAGACTCTTGATAGAAGCTCTTAAGACCCTTAAAGAGAAAACAAAGCTCGGCCTTTTCAAGTTTCTTATAGTCGGTGACGGGGAACTGCGGCAGGAACTGTCTGCTCAGGCTGAGACTTTGGGAGTTAGTGAGAGCGTTATTTTTGCCGGCTGGCAAAGGGATATGCCCTCGGTATATAGTGCGCTTGACGCAGTGGTTTTGACCTCCAAGAATGAAGGAACACCTGTTGCTTTGATAGAGGCTATGGCAGCCTCAAGGCCTGTTGTAGCTACGGATGTGGGAGGTGTGGGGGATCTGCTGGGAGAAAGAAGAGCATTGCCTTCGCACGGCTTTGAGCTGGCTGAACATGGAATCATTGTTCCCCCTGGAAATGCTGAGGCACTGGCGGATGCCCTGTTTTTTCTTTTAGAAAATAGAGAGCTATGCGATCAATGGGTCGATAATTCATTAAAGTTTGTTTTTGAAAAATATTCTCTGGATAGACTCCTGGAGGATATTGACGCTTTGTACAGGGATTTGCTAGATAATCATATTACTTGAAATCGACACTATGGTAATCGCCCGGGATAGTAGACAGGAGAAACGAAATACATGAATATCCCATCTGGAATTCTTTTGAGCCTGTTTTTTGTCGGGAGCTTGCTGCTCTCTCTTGCGCTGACGCCTTTGGTCAAGAAGCTCGCCCTGGCTACAGGCCAGGTGGCTTTACCCAAGGATAATCGTTGGCATAGAAAGAAAACAGCCTTGCTGGGAGGCGTAGGGATATTCGTATCCATGTCTTTGACATGGATAATTGCCTCCATGGTGGCAGGCTGGTCTGTATATGGTCTTCCATATGTTCCTCTAATGTTGTGTTCAACTGCGGTTTTTGGGCTGGGTCTGGCTGACGATATCTTTAACATGGATCCGCAGCATAAGCTGGCCGGGCAGATTATAATCGCCTCCCTACTTGTGTACTTCGGTTTTCGTCTGGGGTGGACCGAGTCTAAAACTATCAATCTGTTTCTGACTATTGTATGGGTGGTTGGCATCACTAATGCGTTTAATCTTCTGGATAATATGGATGGGCTCTCTGCTGGCATTGCCTTTATAGCGGGTGCTTTTTTGTTTACCTATAATTATCTGTATCCTGATCTGAACGAATCGGCGGGACCTGTGCTGTTGATGTGCTCGGTCTATCTCGGCGCTATCCTGGGTTTTTTAGTATATAATTTTAATCCGGCCTCCATTTTTATGGGTGATGCCGGCAGCCTCTTCATTGGTTTTTTGCTTGCCTGTCTTTCCGTGGTTGGAAGTGCTCCTGATGTCCAGCAGGGAGGGAGATTTGTACACCTGGTTTCGGTGATTGCGATTCCTGTACTGATCCTTTTTATCCCTATTCTTGATACGGGTTTCGTAAGTTTTATGCGAAAGCTTTTTCGCAGACCTATTTCCCAGGGCGGAAAGGACCATTCCTCACATCGCATGGTGGCTATAGGTTTTTCCGAGAGAAAGGCGGTTCTTATACTCTACGGATTTGCAGGGGTTTCGGGCATAATCGCCCTTGCGATAAATTATCTCGGGTTTGGAACCAGCGCTCTCGTTATTATTCTCTACCTGCTTCTTGTACTTTTCTTCTGGATATATCTGGCCAGAGTCAAGGTCTATCCTGAGGAATCCGTGCTTTTAGAGCAGAGGGGCGGGATGCTTACGCCCATTTTGGTCGAGGTTACTTACAGGAGGCGGCTGTTTGAAGTGCTCCTGGATTTTATCCTGATTGCGGTCGCCTATTATGCTTCCTATCTTTTGAGGTTTGAAGGAGACCCTGGGGCCAATCTTCAGATGTTTCTAAATTCCCTGCCAATTGTTATTGCCTGTCAGATCCTCTGCTTTTACATTATGGGAATGTACAGGGGCGTATGGGAAAGCGCAAGTCTCAGGGATGTAATGGGTTTTGTAAAGGCAATTACAGCCGGTACCGTACTGTCAATGCTCATAGTCCTTTTTATATACAGATTCCAGAGTTTCTCCCGGGCCGTTTTTGTTATCTACTGGGGCATTCTGTTAATACTCGTGTCTTTGTCAAGACTGTCTTTCCGCCTTCTGGACGAAGGAATTCAGAGAGGTAACCAGAAAGGTCGAGCAACTCTAATATACGGGGCGGGGATCGGGGGACAGATGACGGTCAAAGAGATAGAGACCAGCCGTAATCTGGGCCTGGCCATTGTAGGCTTTATGGATGATAATCCCAGGATACACGGAAGGAAAATCCTGGGGTACCCGGTTTTTGGAGGCTGTGAAGATCTGGAAAAAATCATAAAGAAGAATCAAATTAAGGAAATCATAATCTCTTTTAAGGAGGATGGCGCGGAAAAAGAAAAAGAAATTAACAGAATATTGGCCAGGACAGGGTCTGAAGTTATAGTGAGACGGATGAGGCTTATCATAGGTTAGTCCTGTTTATATATCGGGTTCTCACATCAGTCATCAGAATAAAAGGGGTTGCAGTCGCAACCCCTTTTATTTATTTTTTTCTCAGGCAGAGTTTATATAAAAGTAAACCCTTCGGGCAATGCTTTTTCAAGAGTTCCTTCGGGTACCCACGAGAGGTCTGTTATGGTATAGGTGGGATTGATAGTCCTGAAAATGGGAATAACCCGCATTCCTATACCGGGATCGCCCACTGAGAGATAGCTCATAAGTATAGTTGATACACCGTCAAATTCCACGTTAATAAATTTGATTGGCTTTTCCAGCGTATTAAAGGCCCCTGATCTTTCGCAAACCATGAATGTGTGTATTCGCGCCGTTTTTTTACAGACATCTGTGAGATCTATAACGGTATTTTTAAATAAGCAGTCAGGGCAGTGAATCCTGAAGGGCAGGTACACTGTGCCTTTAAATTCACAATCTGGATTGTCGCACCTTGACCCGTGTATTTTTGCCTTGCCGAGATTTTCAAAGAAGACAGCTTCCCCTCCATATGTGTGCACATAGGTCATTGCTCTGGGGTTTGTCACTCCAACCAGCCTCCAATCCTCATCCTCGTTTCTAATAGGCATGTTTGGAGTTATGTGATGGAAGTCGCCTTTGATTTTATACTTCCCGTCTACCACTTTTACGGTACCGAAAATGCTCATGGCTTTACCTCCTTCCTTTAGGCATCCTTTTTTAATAGGTGATCAGGGTCCATCAGAATAGTAGCGGTCACATGAGATCCGACTCCGGCGTGGCTTATCGCCAGGCCACGCTTGGCCCCTTTTACCTGCAGATCCTCCCAGTCATCAGGCTTTTGCCGACGGAATTCCTCCCAGAGCCCTGGATCGCCATGTATCTCGGCCCAGCGTCCCCAAAGATGAGTGGCGATTTCAAAGGTTTGCATTATGCCTGTGGCGCCGACAGCATGCATACACCCAATTAGACCGCCGGAGAGGTTAGAAGGAAGTTTGCCTGGTTTTCCTGTATGCGGGTTTGTGTGATAGCAGTCTCCAGACTCTACGTAATCCCGACCATAGCCATAAGGCCTGAGCCCGATGTCTTCATAAGTCTGCACATCACTTATAGTAAAGGCGTCATGGAGTTCAATTACATCAAGATCCTCAGTCGGATTTGTTATACCTGCCATACGATAACCGTAGTAGGCGCACATCCTTGCTCCCAAAAAACCCGTGAAGCCTGGATAGCGACCTCCGCCAGGGAAACGCTCTTCAAGATCAGCATACTGTTCAGCCGTTTCATTAGGAAGCAGTGGAATTTCCATATTACGTCTGCATGCAGGCCTGAGTGTATGAGAACCGGCTCCCACCCAGATTCTTAGCGGTTTGTTTTTTGTGCCCTTAGTAAGTTCAATAGCAGTGTCTTCATCACAAATAATTGCACATGCAGCTCCCACACTCATCAGGCAGCAATCAAGCGCGCGTAAAGGGTAGGCAACAACAGGTGATTCGAGTACATCGTCAACGGTTATTTTCATGGGGGCCTGGGCAAATGGATTAAACCTGGCGTAGCCATGGTGTTTTACAGATATTTCAGCCAGGGTTCGGCGGAATGAATCCTCCTCTTTCCCGAAAACCTGCCAATATTTCTGGGCCATGACCGCATAGTATCCTGTATAGATATGTCCCAGAGGAGTTTCCCAATCCTTGTCAGCAGCACACGATATCAGATGGTTGCCTTCATCGGTAGGGACCTCGTCCATACGTTCCCATCCCATAGCCAGAACACAATCGGAGTAACCGGAAGCAACCGTCTTTACTGCTTCCCAAAGAGTAGAGCCTCCTGTGGCTCCGCCTGTTTTTATACCTATATTTCCAAGAGGGTCGAGACCCAGGCGGTCATGAATTACCGCTTCACCAAGGAGCTGGTCTCCGAAGTGATCGGCGAAGTGTCCGTAATAAGCTGAATGGATATAACTCTTTAATTCCGCTGGCGACTTGTCGATTAGTCTGGCGGCCATTGTAAGTGCGTCAATGCAGAGCTCTTCGGTCCTCTTTTCAGGGATGGCCCTATCGAATTTCGACTGGCCTGCTGTGACGAGATAGACTGGACGCAAAAGTTTGGGTGTTTTTAATTGTCGTTGGCTGAATTTAATCATACGGCACTCTCCTTTCTTTTGCTACAAATTGAGTTAGCAAAATCTTGCCAGGATGAAACGATACCCGTAGTAAGGGCTGGTTTTAATTCTTCCTTAAATATAAGCCTGGGAGCACTCCGGGTATACTTTCCCTTATCAGGGTATGCAGTCAATTGGGCAGGTTTTACAATGTTCCCACCCACAGGACTACGGCCAGCTCATTATTAGTATTTGTGATGCTCTGTCTTTCAGTATTCGACCAGAAATGTGCTGTGTCTCCTTCAAACATCTTAACTGTATGATCGCCGTTAATAAGTTCAAGTGATCCCCTGAGCAGGCAGAGTAGTTCCTGGCCGTTCTTGATGCCCTTTCTGACAGGGATAGAGGTTCCTGGTTTGATTACTAGAATCGCGCTGTCAATAACGATTCTGTCCTCAGGGGGAAAAAATCGTCGAGTCGCAAAACCTGTGTGGGGGAGATCTACATCATTCCATTCATGCTTGCGGACAACAACGAGCCTTTCCTGGTCTTTTATCTGGTTTAGCAGGTCTCCCGCATTTACACCCATGGAATTGCATATGTTCATTAAGGTGTCGACCGAAGGAGAACTGACATTGTTTTCCACCTGGCTCAGGAACCCTTCGGATATACCCGCTTTTTCGGCAACAGCCCTTAAGGTGAGTTTGCGCTCTTTACGATGTTTGCGAATTAGTGGACCAAGGTTCATTAAAGTTATCCTGGTTTTATATTTTTATTTTCTATGCGGTAAATATGTTGACGCAAATTAATATTTGGTATAGGTTAAATTTGACTATAGGTTAAGAAGAAAAGTTTTGTCAAGGATATTAAGTTTTCTTCTCTTAAAAAAATCTAAAAATAAGATCTGGCAACTAATGCTTCAAATCAGTAACGGATTCTGCAAATCCTTTCTGATTGACAATAAGGTACCTTGTACCTATATAGTTGCAGTCTGAGGGCTTTTGATAATAAATCTATTTCCGTCTTGCAATCCTATAGCCCCGGTCCAGCATAATTTTGCTTTATGATGTATGGGGCTCGAAAAAGGGGGAGTGGTTATGGATTTCAGCCTTTCCATGGAACAGGAAATCCTTAGAAGATCGGTTCGTGAATTCGCTGAAAAGGAAATCAGGCCGGTTGCGAGGGAACTGGATGAGGATGAGCGGTTTTCTTATGAAACCATGCAGAAAATGGCAGAGCTTGGACTTTTCGGTATGTTTGTCTCTGAAGACTACGGCGGCCAGGGCATGGATTACGTGTCCTATATTATTGCTACAGAGGAGATCGCGAGGGTTGATGGTTCTCATGCAGCCACTATTGCCGCAGGCAACTCCCTTGGAATTGGTCCGCTCTATTATTTCGGAAATGAAGATCAGAAGCGGAAATATCTCCCGACTCTTTGCAGCGGTGAAGGACTCTGGGGTTTCGGCTTGACGGAACCTAACGCCGGATCCGATGCTGGGAATTCCCAGACAACAGCTCTCCTCGAAGCAGGTGAATGGGTCATAAACGGGAGTAAAATTTTTATCACTAATGCATCAACCAAGATCAGCGCTGGAGTCACAGCTCTCTGTCGCACTGGTACAACTAAAAATAATCGTCCCGAGCTTTCATGCATCTTGGTAGAGAATGGTACGGACGGTTATGAGGCCAGGGAGATGCATGGCAAACTGATGTGGCGGGCCTCCAATACAAGTGAACTTTACTTTGATGATTGCCGTGTTCCGAAGGATAATTTACTGGGTGAAAGAGGCCACGGATTTCATCAGATGCTGGAGACCCTGGACGGAGGCCGGCTTTCTATAGGGGCCATGGGGCTTGGAGGCGCTCAGGGGTGTTTTGACAGGGCGCTCAGTTACAGTAGGGAGAGGGTACAGTTCGGAAAACCTATATCCAGTTTTCAGTCTAATGCATTTAAACTCGCAGACATGGCCTTGGAGATAGAGTGTGCCCGCTTAATACTCTACAAGGCCTGCTGGTTGAGGGACAATAAAAAACCCTTTTCTAAGGAAGCTGCCATGGCAAAACTCCATTGCTCCGAAGTGATGTACAGATGTGCAAACCATGCGGTTCAGCTTCATGGAGGGTATGGGTTGATGAAAGAGTATGATGTGGAAAGGTTTTACAGGGATCAGAAATTACTAGAAATAGGGGAAGGGACTTCCGAAGTGCAACGCATAGTGATCTCGAGGCTGATTGGCGCACTATGATTGTCTGGATACTCTTTTAAAAAGATCAGATAGATTGCCGGTCGTTATAGCGTGAAATCAGATTGAACAGGATATGACTTAAAAAGCACTACCATGTGGTTGTTTTTCAGCAGTCAATTAGGGCCCCATCAATAGAGGATTCCTTCTAGTTTTAATTTATGATATCCTTCCTGAGCAGAAACCGGTGAGGCCATATTTTCATAAAGGGCCGATCGGTTGTTCTCTGATATGTATTATCCTCGACCTTTGGAACGTCAGCTACAATGATGCTCTCTGGTATTATTGCACAGGAGATGTAAGGCGGATTTTATATATAACCATCGAGAAGAACTTTTATGCTGGATTTTATTTTAGGGAAAAACATATCTTTATATATCAAGAGACACCGTGGCCTGGTAGTCTTTTCTCTGGTGCTTACAGCAATATCGTCATTATTTGTGGTGGTACCAGCCTATCTTCTTCAGCCTTTCGTAGATGAAGGAATGAAGTCCGGTTCAGACCCGGTAGCCTGGAAAATTCCCTGGATTGTTTTTGATTCCGGATCACTGACATCATGGCACCGGACAGATTTAGTTCTGGTGCAGGATATATCACCTAACGCACTGCTTGTCCTTTTAACCTTCATAGCGTTTGTTTCGGTTCTTATAAAATCAATATCAATTTATTTCAGCGGACTTACCGCCGCCGCCTTCTCCAATAGGGCGGTAAAGTCTCTAAGGATAGACCTGTACAAGAAATTTGTTTCCCTCCCTCTGGGTTTCTACCATAACAGAAAGTCAGGTGAGCTGATCGCCCGGGCCACGGCTGACCTTACAGTTATGCAGACTCTCATATCAAGTGTGCTTATAGGTTTTGTGGAATATCCTCTTACTGCACTGGTATTCCTCTGTTATCTCTTGCTTATGAACTATAAGCTGACCTTGCTCGTATTTTTTGTGGCCCCTCTAATCGTAGTTTTGATACGCCTCTTCGGTATGAAGGTCAAAAAACATGCAGTGAGGGTTCAGGATGTGACCGCTGAGGTTACCTCTTCCTACCAGGAGACCCTGCTTTGTCTGAAACTGGTACATGGTTTTTTTACAGGCAAGGCTGAAGTGAAGAGATTTCGAGAACTGGCGGATCTGCTTTACAAAAGGGTAATGCACTGGAACAGATGGCAACTGGGGCTGGGACCTATGATGGATTCTGCTGTATTTTTAGTGCTGCCTGCAGTTCTTATAATAGGGAAGATATATTTCGAACATACCTTAGGGGAATTACTATCCATGGTGTACGCATTTTCCAGGGTGTATAGCCCGGTAAAGAAACTTGCCATGGTGAATAACAACCTGAGAACGCTTCAAGGCTCGACAGAGAGGGTGTTCAGCATAATGGAGTCAGTTCCTGAGGTAAAGGACAGCCTAAGTGCCACTACACTTCCAAGGCACGAAAAATCATTAGAATTTAATAATGTTAATTTTGGTTATTCAACCGGTGACCTGGTCCTCAAGAATATATCATTCAAGGCGGAGGCCGGTGAAATGGTGGCCTTTGTAGGGTCTACCGGAGGTGGTAAGAGCACGCTTCTGGATCTAATCCCAAGGTTTTACGATGTAAGTGGTGGTAGCATCAGCATTGATGGTGTTGATATTCGTGAAGTCACCCTGGAATCACTTCGAAAACAGATAGGGATTGTAAATCAGGAAACTCTTCTTTTTCATACAACGATAGCTGATAATATTGCTTATGGTTGTCCTGAAAAAGGTATGGATGAGATAATTGCCGCAGCTAAAACAGCTCATGCCCATGATTTTATTATGGCCCAACCCAAAGGTTATGAGACGGTTGTCGGAGACCAGGGGGTCCTTTTGTCGGGTGGCCAGAGGCAGAGGATTGCCATCGCGAGAGCTATTCTTATAGATCCAGCCATCCTGATCCTGGATGAAGCGGCCTCGGCTTTGGATGCAGACAGTGAAAGGCTTGTCCAGGCGGCCATTGAAAGACTTAAAGGGACCCGCACTATTTTCGTAGTGGCCCACCGGCTAAGTACTGTTTTGAAAGCCAACAGTATCTTTGTCATAGAGGATGGCCGGATAGTAGAATCAGGTTCCCGTGAAAGGCTTTTGGCTCTCAATGGGAGGTTTCGTCAGTTACACGATATGCAGTTTACAGCCTAGACTGCATTCCGTCCTGTACCCGCGGAAGTTTTCTTGCCTTTATATGCTTCATTTGCCTCTCTTATCAGGTCCTCGGCACGATTAGTATAACGGGGTGAAAAATGGAACAGCTGCATACGCCTTGCACCTGCCCTTCTAGCAAGATCCCCAGCTTCCCGGGCGGTTAGATGATACTTCCTTTTCGCCTTCTCTTTTTCACTATCCAGGAATGCGGCTTCTATGAAAAGTATATCGGCATCACGGGCCAGTTCTTCAATTTTTCTGCAATTATCAGGGCTAGCCAGTGCGTCTGTTATATAGGTAATTTTCTGACCGGGTGTAATTCTCACTACGTTTTCTATTACTTCACCGAGTATGAAGGTTTTTTCCTTTCTAACACCTTCAGGTTCTTCCCAAGATGCTTTGAACAAGGACTCCGGATTCATCTTATCCCGTATTGCTGCTTTCAGGCGGCTTAACCAGGGGCCAACTTGGAGCCCCAGGGCATTGAGTTCTTCTTTTATTATATTTATATGAAAATTTTCAACCAGGGACAGTCCAAGACAGGGTATTCCATGGTCAAGCAGACGCGCTTGTATTGAAAATGAAGACTCCCTCCTTAATTCGCCTGAAAACTTTGTTTCAGAAGCCTCTGACTGGACCCGGAAACGGTCGCCACTTAAGTAGGTCCTGGTATGTATTTTGTCCGGGTGTACCTCACTTACTAAAAGTGTGACGCTTTCTTCGTAATCCTGGATCAGGTTCCAGGTATAGCCGGCAAGTTTTCCTTCCACATGTCTAAAAAAATCTGGTGGTCCATAAAGGTGAAGAGTCTTGTCCCGACCAAGAAATACTCTTAGCAGGGCATCAAAACCTATGAAATGATCCATATGGGCGTGAGTGACGAAGACATGGGTTACCCTGAGCAGGTCTCTGGCGGATAAACTGGTGAGTTCGCCCAGATCAAACATCAGGGCCCTTCTTTCGTGCAAAAATGGAATAAACAGGCCAGGGTCTGAAAAGGGTTGGTTAATCAATCTGGGATAAAAGGAAGGTTTCATCGGATAATGTTCAACATGTTGAATTTGCAAATGTTTGACAAATATTAGCAGATATGCCATGGTTTGCCAATGCAAGGTTTTGTGTAAGCGGGATCATGGCTCAGAATATTCACCTTATATGGCTTGAAATATCACAATCATAGGCAGATGATCAGTCTCCATGGCAAGGCTTTTGGTAAAACAGCCTCGCCAAAGCTCTCCTTCCCTCGTGATCCTTGTCTATTACTGATCCTGCAACACGGGGAAGAAGTTCAGTTCCCTTTTCAAGGTAAAAGAGGGGAAGAGATGACGTTGACCAAAGCGGGTCTTGTAAACAGAGTAAGAGAAACCGTAAGGTTTAAGAACAGGCGCAGGTCGAGGCAAAGATACCTGTTTCCGGAAATGGACTGCACGTTTCTGAGCCGCAAGCGGGCTGAGGAAATTGTTAATTCTCTGTTTGAGATCATTAAAAATGCCCTCGCAAGCGGAGAAGATGTGCATATCTCCGGTTTCGGAAAATTCCAGACAAAATTCAAGTGGGCAAGAAAGGGAAGAAATCCAAATACTGGGGAGATGATCATTCTTAGCTCGAGAAGATCAATAACTTTTAGAGTGTCTCAAGTGCTTAAGAAAAAGATTAACCAGCCCGGCAATGAGGGCTTATCATAAGAGAGAACTCTTGAATTTAGCCCTGCATCACCTGACTTGGGGTTGTAGTTTAGCTAAAGATTACCTCTCCATCCTTTACGTCCATGGTTACTGTATCACCTTCTCCCAGATTCCCTTCCAGAATTTTCATTGCCAGCGGGTCCTGTACAAGGTGCTGTATAGATCTTTTGAGTGGCCTTGCGCCATAAACAGGGTCGAATCCTGATTCAGCCAGCAGCTGTCTTGCCTCATCAGTAAGTTTAAGGGTTATCTTAGATGCCTCGAGCCGTTTTTCGAGAAGCCCAATTTGAATATCTACGATCTTTTTTATTTCTTTTGGGCTAAGCGAATTGAATATGACTATTTCATCTATGCGGTTGATGAATTCCGGTTTGAATGTGGCACGCAGGGCATCCATCACCCGCTTTTTCTTTTCACCCTTATTCCCGCTGTCCATCTCCTGTATCCACTGTGTCCCC
The DNA here is from genome assembly GCA_964627015.1 of uncultured Desulfobacteraceae bacterium. Lineage (GTDB taxonomy): Bacteria > Desulfobacterota > DSM-4660 > Desulfatiglandales > Desulfatiglandaceae > CAZVGY01. The sequence goes on along the minus strand of CAZVGY010000003.1, from coordinate 44,290 downwards.
ACATTGGAGGTCATAATTAAAACAGTGTTTTTAAAGTCAACCGTCCGTCCCTTTCCATCCGTCATACGCCCATCGTCCAGTATCTGAAGAAGGGCGTTAAAGACGTCAGGGTGCGCTTTTTCTATTTCATCGAATAGTACTACAGAGTAGGGATGTCTCCTGATCGATTCCGTCAGATAGCCACCTTCTTCATATCCTACATAACCCGGAGGTGCCCCTATGAGCCTCGCGACGGAATGCTTTTCCATATATTCTGACATATCAATACGCACCATATATTGCTCGTCGTCGAAAAGAAACTCTGCCAGAGCTCTGGCAAGCTCAGTCTTCCCTACACCTGTCGGCCCCATAAAAATAAAGGATCCAATAGGCCTGTTGGGGTCCTGAAGCCCAGAACGGGCGCGGCGCACAGCGTTGGAAACCGCAATTATTCCCTCCTCCTGGCCTACGACACGGCTGGCCAATCTCTCTTCCATATGGAGGAGCTTCTCCTTTTCACCCTCCATCATTCTTGATACTGGTATACCAGTCCATTTCGCTACTATTTCAGCTATATCCTCGCTGTCCACTTCCTCTTTCAGCATTTTGTGCCCTGCCTGAAGCTCCTCAAGCTTACTGTTTTCTTCAGACAGTTTTTTTTCTAGTTCAATAAGAGTTCCGTATTTGAGTTCGGCCGCTCTGGAAAGATCCCCCTGACGCTCTGCGGACTGGGCTTCGGAACGGGTGGTTTCAAGCTTTTCCTTGATTTCTCTTATATTGGCAATAGCTTCCTTTTCTCTTTTCCAATGTTCAACCATCTCTTCAGTCTGTTTTTTCAGGTGGCTCACTTCGCCATCAAGTTTATTAAGCCTGTCCTTGGAAGCCTGATCCTTTTCCTTTTTGAGCGCCTCCCTTTCAATTTCAAGCTGGGTTATCTTTCTCTGAATATCATCTATCTCTGCGGGCATGCTGTCGATTTCTATCCTCAGTCTCGATGTCGCTTCATCAATCAGATCAATCGCCTTGTCCGGCAGGAAGCGGTCGGTTATATACCGGTGAGATAGCGTTGCCGCAGCAACAATAGCTGAATCTTTTATACGTACACCATGGTGCACTTCATATTTTTCCTTAAGGCCGCGCAGTATGGAAATAGTATCCTCAACATTAGGTTCTTCTACCATCACGGGTTGGAAGCGTCTTTCAAGGGCAGCATCTTTTTCTATATATTTTCTATATTCCTTAATAGTCGTAGCGCCCACGCATCTCAGTTCACCGCGTGCCAGGGCCGGTTTCAGCATATTGGAGGCATCCACAGCCCCTTCAGCTGCTCCCGCTCCCACAAGAGTGTGCATTTCATCGATAAAGAGGATGATTTGCCCCTGGGCGTCCGTCACTTCTTTCAGCAATGCCTTTAAACGGTCTTCAAACTCCCCGCGGTATTTCGCGCCTGCAATGAGCGCTCCCATGTCCAGTGCCACAACCCTTTTATCTTTCAGTGTTTCGGGGACGTCTCCCTGGATAATCCTCTGTGCCAGCCCTTCGACTATGGCGGTTTTACCCACCCCAGGTTCACCTATGAGCACCGGGTTGTTCTTTGTCCTCCTGGAAAGAACCTGCACTATCCTTCGAATTTCATCGTCCCGGCCGATTACCGGATCCAGATCGCCCTTGGAGGCAATACCAGTCAGGTCCCGGCTGAAACGTTCAAGCGCCTGATATTTGTCTTCAGGATTTTGATCGGTAATTCTTTGACCTCCTCGTATATCCACAAGTGCCTTAAGTATTGTATCACGTGTGATTCCCGCAACTTGCAGAAGTTTAGCAGCATTTCCCTCTTCCTCGGTACATACCGCTAAAAGTATGTGCTCCAGACTGACGAATTGATCTTTCATCTGTTCAGCTTCGACAAAGGCCTTGTCAAACACTGATTTAGAACGTGGTGAAATGTAGGCCTGACCTGCCCCGGTCCCTGAAATTCGAGGCAGTTTTTCCAAGGCGTTCTCGAAAGACCGTATCAGCTGGCCCTGATCCACCCCGATTTTACCAAGCAGCGGTGGAATAACCCCTTCATTTTGTTCCAGGATAGCACGAACGATATGTTCAGGCTCGATCTGCTGGTGGCCTAGCCTCTCAGCCGTGTGTTGAGAAGCCTGCACTATTTCTTGTGCCTTTAGTGTGAATTTATCAAACCTCATATATCATTACCTCCTGCGAGCGGAAAAAGCTTTTTATTTTAAGTGATGGATATTCAGTCATTTTTTTGCAAATAAAACTGTTAATTAAAAATAAGATCGCTAACTAAGGATGTCAACTTATGATAATTATATGTGTTATTTTTACCAGCAGGGCCACATTTCAATAATGTTTCATCTGGTAACCCATAGCGCATTCATACAAGCCTGATGATAAATGACTTCAAATCATAACTCTCCTCTGGTAGTATGCAGTTGAGGTTGAATTATTAACTTTCTTCCTGCTTCCTCGCAGGTATTTTCTCAGGGCTTTCAGGATGGACGGCATACAAAAGTTCCTATTTAAGCGGTTTCGGCTTTTGCAATTCCTTCCAAGGAGAGGGGGGTTGATGCTTCGTTTCTTTCTTTATTTTTTTTCAGGAAATGTCTTCGTTTTTCTATCTTTCTCACCTCTATACGCCTATTCTTCAGCGCCTTCCGGCATATCCATTCTGAGAAAACATATTATTTCCTATAACCTTATGCATCATAAGAGGCTTTTGTCTGATGGCTCATACCGGGGAGAGGAGGGCATTTTGCTATTGAGGCCTGAAGCAGCCCGTTTGCTGGGACTTAAAGTACTCATGAACGAAGATTTTCTTCGAGCTAAAGAGGAATTTGAAAAGGCAGAAAGCTCGTTTGTAAAAGCAGTAAGGGGCATGACTACCAAAAGGAAAGAAAGGTATCCGGAGGAAAATACGAAAATAATTTATGAATCCTCTCTAGCCTATAACAGGTTGCTTGAGTCGGCTAAAAAGGCCTTAATGTCTTACAGGTCTGCAGTTACGCATGAAAACGACGATAGGCTGAAGAAAACCTTATGTATTAACTTAATGGATAAATTGCTTCTAGAGAGTATTGAAAAGGAGTCATTCAATCTGCGGGATGCCCTGGCGAGCTTCTTCAACCGATGCCACAATTCGAATGAGCATGGTGCCCCGCTGCATACAGGAAATACGCCGTTTGTAAACCATGTGTTCAATCATTTCATAAAAGAGGCACCTCCAGACGTAATAAGCCAGTTTGATCTTGACAGATGCTGCGAAATAAAAAGTATGGAACAGGTCTCAGGTTATGACGATATATTGACTGGAAGGGACCGCCAGCTAGCGGAAATTCTGACACCGGTAATAGAAAAACACAATAAGGGGAACAGTTTCCCCGTGGATCTTCTGCTTTTTCTTGCTCTAATGCGACAGGAATCCGCATTTAAGCCTCACGAAATCTCGCATGTGGGTGCAGTAGGATTGACGCAGATAATGCCCAGAACAGCAAAGAGCCTGGGGATGAAAAATATTTTTGAGCCTGCATATTTCGTCGATGCCAGACATCTTATGATTAAAGAACGGAGGCTAAGACAAAAAGCCCTGGCGCTTATTCCACAAATAAGCCCATCGAAAGGTATGGGGCTTTCAGCCCGAGCAAGAAATATGATGCAGGAGTCTCTGGCAATAAGGGAAATGGCCAGGCGTCTTCTCATTCGTTATAAGAAGGAAGTTCTGGCAAGAGGAGATGATGACCGATTAGATACCATGAAAGCCGTTAGATTCGGGTTGGAATATTTTGGAAAAATGCTCATGATGACCAAAGGAGACATAAGCCTTGCGCTTGCCTCCTATAACGCAGGACCCCATCGGGTACGTGAGTATGGCGGCATACCCGCCTTTTCAGAAACTGTATCCTTTAGAAACAAGGTTTTGGGATATTATCAGAAATATCTTGAAAAATTAGAGCAACATAGATCGGCTCCGTTAGCCAAACATTGATCTAACACCTTAAATGACAACCTGTTTTATCCGGTTGGCCAGCACCGGAGCAAAAAGATTCTTGACACTGAACATAATAAATGAATAAAGCATAAAATGTGTCTTTTCTGATATCGGCTTCGCCAGAACCATATCATCGGGATGATGATTGAAAGGGTCTATTAAATAATCGCTGGACTTTTAGCATCAATTTTATAGGAGAGATTATGTCGTCGGGTGTATTGGAAAAAAGCGATTTTGCGGATATTACACTGGTAAAAAGAGGAAAAGTTCGGGATGTCTATGAGATAGATGATGCATTGCTCATCGTGGCCAGTGATAGAATATCGGCCTTTGATGTCATCATGGAGGACCCCATTCCTGACAAAGGCAAAATACTTACCAGTATATCTCTTTTCTGGTTTGATAAACTGGAGTCGATAATAGAAAATCATCTGATAAGCAGTAATCCTCTAGAATATCCGAATATATGTAAAAAATACACCGAACAGCTTTCCGGGAGAAGCATGCTTGTCAAAAAGACTAAACCTCTGCCGGTGGAATGTATTGTCAGGGGGTACCTTTCAGGTTCGGGCTGGAAAGAATATGAAAAAATGGGGAGTGTTTGCGGAATACCACTTCCAGAAGGACTCAGGGAGTCAGAAAAACTGCCTGAGCCCATTTTTACTCCTTCCACAAAGGCACCGGACGGCTTGCATGATGAGAATATTACTTTTGAAAGGGCAGTGGAGACCCTCGGGAGAGAGATAGCCGAGGAAATTAAAACGGTGAGCCTGAAAATATACGAATACGGAAGGGACTTTGCGGCGACCAGGGGGATAATCGTTGCTGATAGCAAGTTCGAGTTTGGTGTAATTGATGATCGCATTATCCTTATTGATGAGGTTCTGACTCCAGATTCGTCAAGATTCTGGCCTGTGGAATCATACAGACCGGGTGGTGCGCAGAAGAGTTTTGATAAACAGTTTCTCAGAGACTACCTTTTAAAGATCAACTGGCCTCAGGAACCTCCTCCGCCCAGGCTTCCTGCTGAAATTATTTCAAAGACAAGAGAAAAATACATGGAGGCCCTTGAGAGGTTGACCGGGCAGGAATCAAAATTGAATTAAAGGCGGGAGAAGGATCAGTGAAATCGATTATTTGTTTTATTGATGACTCAGGGTTCGAGCATGACCTTGTACGAAACGAAATAAGTCCAGTAGGACCTGATATGGAGTTTGTACAGGCTTATACTTTTGAGGAGGCTTCAGAATCCTTGGGTGAAAGGTGGCCTGCCCTTTTTCTTCTCGATCTTTGGGGCAGGGACGAAGATGTGAAGAACCCCAGCCTTTTTTCCCGAGAAGAGCTTGAAGAAAAAATTGCTGCCTTTCCCCAGCTGGACCATATATTTACTGGCCTGGATCATTACAAGGGTGACAGGATAAACGAATATCTGAAAAGGTTTTTTTCGATTGTCGACAGCTGGAGAAATCTTTTTGAGGAAGTATGTGCAAGGGCCGGGCAGAACAGAAAGTACGGGCTAGCCAATCTGAGAAAAGCCAGAAATAATTATCCGGGCGTGCCGGCTGTCTTTTACACCAGAAAGTCCCTCATAAGCGATGCTGTGGCCATGTTTGATGCCGGCAGTAATGGACTCTTTATTAAGCCTACCGGTTCAGATGATGCCGAGACCCGTCGCCTCACAAGAGAATACGCACCTCAGTTGCTTAGCAGGTTAAGAGAGATCATCAAGGCGCAATAGCTTGCCATGTCACTTGCCGCTACGATTTTTGTGCGCTTTTTTCATTCAAAAAATTCAAACCATATAAGTCTTCAATTCCTTTAACGACCTTATATCAGGCAAAGAAAATCGCATTCTTTTTAGAAATGCCAGGAGGAGGATCGGTGTAAAAAACTTGTCCTTACAATCCTTGACAAAGCATTTTTTGATGCTTAACGTTTCGCATAGTGTAGGTAATCTTAATAGCGTAATAAATGTATATTTTTCATTGGAAGAGGAGAAGATTGTGACCCGGATCGACGTGAATAAGGAGAAAGACACTGAAAAAAAGATCCAGCAGGAAGATATACAGGAAGATATCCATCTTGAGGAGGAAGGCTCCCTAGAAGCGAATAATGAAAAAGAGACGCTCTTAGCGGACATGTCAAAGGCAGAGTTGCTCGAGAAGATAGAAGAGGAAAGGGATGCCTCAAAAAAGAATTATGAGCTTTATGTACGCTCCCAAGCAGAGATGGATAATATGAAAAAAAGGTTCCAGAAAGAAAAAGAAGATTTCGTAAAATTTTCAAATGAAACACTGATAAAGCAACTGCTTACAGTAATAGATAATCTGGAAAAAGCCATAGATCATTTTCATAAAGGTGATTCGATCGATGCGCTCAAAGAAGGGGTAGATCTAACGCTGAAAGGTCTCACCAGTATTCTGGAGAAGGAAGGTCTCGAACAGGTTAAGGCTTTGCATGAACCTTTTGACCCCAATTTTCATGAAGCGGTTTCCGAGCTGGAGGATAACAGTGTGGAACCGGGGACTGTCATTGAAGAGTTGCAAAAAGGGTATCTTCTCAGACAGAGACTTATCCGTCCGGCCATGGTTGTTGTCAGCAAAAAAGCGTAATAAAATCTTGAATAATAAATAGTAGTGAGACCTCAGGGTATAAATAAATTTTATATATCTTCGTAGTCAAGGAGGCAGGAAGATGGGAAAAATGATAGGCATTGATCTCGGGACAACAAATTCATGTGTCGCTGTAATGGGTGGCGGTGATCCTGTTGTGATAGCCAACGCCGAGGGGGGAAGGACCACTCCTTCTATAGTGGCATTTACCGAGAGTGGCGAGAGACTGGTGGGCCAGACAGCTAAAAGGCAATCCGTGACAAATCCGGAGAATAGCATATTCGGAGTAAAAAGACTGATCGGAAGAAAATATGATTCTCCAGAGGTCCAGAAGGATATCAAGGTGCTGCCTTACAAAATCGTGAAGGCGTCCAACGGAGATGCGCATATTTCCTGCAGGGGCAAAGAATACAGTCCAGCAGAAATTTCATCCATGATTCTCAAAAAAATGAAAGAAACGGCGGAGAACTATTTAGGGGAAAAGGTCACGGAAGCTGTAATTACCGTACCCGCCTATTTTAATGACAGCCAGAGGCAAGCTACTAAAGATGCCGGGAGGATAGCCGGGCTTAATGTGGAAAGGATCATCAATGAGCCTACAGCCGCATCTCTTGCTTACGGAATGGACAAAAAAGGGGACCGAAAGATCGCAGTATTTGATTTAGGAGGGGGAACTTTTGATATATCCATTCTCGAGATAGGTGAGGGCGTGTTTGAGGTTAAATCGACCAACGGCGACACACACCTGGGTGGAGAAGATTTCGATCTCAGGATCCTGGATTATCTGGCGGACGAATACAAAAAGGATCAAGGCATAGACCTCAGGAACGATAAAATGGCTCTTCAGAGACTCAAGGAGGCTGCGGAAAAAGCCAAAATGGAGCTTTCCGGTTCTATGGAGACTGACATCAACCTTCCGTTTATTACGGCAGATGCCAGTGGTCCCAAACACCTTAATATGAGATTGACTCGAGCCAAATTGGAAGCCCTTATAGATGATTTGATAGAAAAGGTAGTGAACCCCTGTAGCATGGCATTAAAAGATGCAGGGCTCAAGTCTGGCGATATAGACGAAGTAATCCTCGTTGGGGGGATGACCAGGATGCCTAAGGTTCAGGCAAAGGTAAAAGAAATTTTTGGAAAAGAGCCCAGCAGGGGAGTGAATCCTGATGAGGTCGTAGCTATTGGCGCAGCTATACAAGCCGGTGTTTTGAAAGGGGATGTCAAGGATGTGCTGCTTCTGGATGTAACACCTCTTTCCCTCGGTATAGAAACCCTTGGTGGTGTTTTTACCAAGCTGATCGAGAAGAATACAACAATACCCACAAAAAAGAGCCAGATTTTTTCCACTGCAGCTGATAACCAGCCGGCGGTTGAAATTCATGTGCTTCAGGGAGAGAGGGAAATGGCCGCCAATAATAAGACTCTCGGGAGGTTTCAGTTAGTGGGGATTCCCCCAGCGCCAAGAGGAATTCCACAGATTGAGGTGGCCTTTGATATAGATGCCAATGGAATTGTACACGTTTCCGCGAAGGATATGGGTACCGGAAAGGAGCAGTCCATAAAAATAACCGCTTCCAGTGGTCTGAGCGAGGAGGAAATTGAACGACTTGTCAAGGATGCTGAAGCCCACGCTGAGGAGGACAGGAAGAAAAGGGAACTGGTAGATGTACGTAATATGGCAGACTCCCTGATTTATTCTACTGAAAAGTCCATTAAGGAGGCTGGTGACCAGGTAGATGAGTCAACCAAGACGGACATTGAAAATGCTATAGAGAATCTGAAAAAGGCTATGGGTGGAGAAGACTCTGACGAGATAAAGAGACTCACCGAAGATCTCACCAAAGCTTCCCACAAGCTCACAGAGGCAATGTATGCAAAGGCCAGCCAGCAGCAGGCACAGCAGGCCGGAGGGGAAGGGGAATCTGAGTCCGCTGGAAGTTCTTCGAAAGACGATGATGTAGTTGATGCGGACTTCGAGGAAGTTCAAAAGTGATAAAAAGAGTTTCTCCTAGTAACAGGGCTATTTTCACAGTGATTGTGGGGATAGCCTTACTTTTTGTGAGTTGTAAAGCTCTCACTCCCCCTGTGAGTGAAGAGTCACGACGCAGGGATTTTCTGGCGAATAAATTTGCCATAGCCGAGAAATTCGATAAAAGTGGTGAGTGGGACAAGGCACTGGCAGCTTACCAGGCTTATCTGAAACTAGACCCAAAGGGTGAATCCTCCGCACAGGCCCTGCATCGCATGGGGGAGATACTTCTTAAGCGTGAAGAGTACGATAAGGCTGCGGAGTTTTTCAGGAAAATTCTAAAGGATTTTCCTGACTATGCTCGGGCTCCTGTTGTTAAACTCCATTTGTCACGTTCCCTTTACCTTCTTGGCGATTTTCAACAGGCAAGAGACTCCTGCTTCAATTGGCTCGAAATGTATCCAAGGCATTCTCTAAGGGGAGATACATTCTTGCTGCTTGGCGATATTTTCAGTGCCCTTGGAGACAGGGTCGAGGCGTTCAGATGGATTCTGAAAGCAAGGGAGACTGAAACGGACAGCCTGCTTAAAGAGTCCCTTGACAATCGACTTGAGAGGTTACTGGAGGCAGTTGCAGACCCAGATGAACTGTTACAGATCTCCGACTTCGGCCTCGGAACCTCCTACGAGCCTAAAATCCACTACAGGTTGGCGCTGCTTTTTCTGGAAAATAACGAGCTTAAAAGGGCCAGAGCAAGGGCGATGGCGCTTATAAGGTCTACCAGTGATAAAGGGTGGATCGGGAAGGGCCGCGCTCTTTTGGAGAGGATTCAGGAAGAGTTATCAGTTAGAGAGGGTGTAGTAGGCTGTCTGTTACCCTTGAGCGGGACTTTTGCTATTTACGGGGAAGAGGTCCTCAACGGAATCCAATTGGGGACAGGGATGCTTCAAGTTACGGATGACAGGGACGGGGCTATTCGGGAACTGGTAATAAAGGATACCGAAAGCGATCCTGAAAAGGCAGTATCCGCGCTCGAGGACCTGGTAGAAAATGAAAAGGTTATTGCCGTAATAGGCCCTCTTTCAAGCCGAACAGCGCCGGCTGTGGCACGAAAGGCTCAGGTTCTCGGTGTTCCTATTATAACCCTCTCACAGATGGATGGGATTACCGATGAAGGTGATATGGTGTTCCGTAATTTTCTGACTCCTTCAAGAGAGGTTGATAAACTGGTGCAAACCGCAACCAGTGAAATGGGTATAAAACGTTTCTGTATACTTTATCCGGACAATCCATACGGTCGCTTTTTTATGAACCTGTTCTGGGACAGGCTTGATCAGGCAGGCGGTGTTGTAACCGCAGTAGAGTCTTACAGAGCGGATGAAACCGATTTCGCTTCTCAGATTAAGAAAAGTGTCGGGCTTTTTTACCCCAGGCCGTATTCCGTTGTGAGAGAGCTGACGGAGATGAGGCATCCCGAAGCAGAGGAGCGCATCATATTTTCTGAAGATCCGCAGCCTATCATAGATTTTGAGGCAGTCTTTATTCCCGATAATTTTCAGAATGTTGCGATGATAGCCCCCCAGTTGGTATATCACGATGTCATGGATATTCAGTTACTGGGTACGAGCCTTTGGCAGTCCGATAAACTTATAGAATTGGCCGGAGACTATATTCAAGACGCGGTATTCACTTCGGGATTTTTTGAAAACCGGGATAGACCCGATATTCTTCATTTTGTGGAGTCTTACACATCAAATTTTGGCACGGCGCCAGGAGTATTAGCTGCAACGGGTTATGATACTATAAGATTTCTTGAGAGGTTGTTGTCTGAAGGTACATTCAACACGAGACGAGATGTACGCGACGGGCTCCTGTCTTGCGAAGGAATTCAGGGCGTTACCGGCAGAATTTCGTTCAATGCCAGTGGGGAGGTGGAAAAAGATCCTTTTCTGGTGACCATTTCGGGTGGGCGTATGAAAATTTTTCAATGAAAACCTGATGTTATTCTACTTGATTTTCACCCCCCTCTCTGCTGTTTTCTTTCTTCCTGTTCCGGGCGATTACTGAAACCAAGACTCCGACTTCATACAACAATATCAGGGGTCCGGCCATCATGAACTGAGTGATGACGTCCGGGGGTGTAAGAATAGCTGAAATTACAAAGCTCATCAATATGGCATATTTACGCTTTTTTTTCAGGAATTCAGGGGAAACTATACCGATTTTTGTAAGGAAGAAAATTATTACGGGCAGCTCAAAAACTACGCCGAAGGCGAAAAGCAGTTTTACAGAAAAGGAAAAATATTGCTTTACTGAAGGCAAGGCTTTTACATATTCACTAGAAAAACCAATGAAAAATTTGAAACCAAAGGGAAAGACTACAAAATAAACGAACAGGGCTCCTCCTGTAAATAGAATGGTGGACGCAAGGACAAATGGGAGCAGATATTTCTTTTCATTCCTGTATAAACCAGGCGACACGAACATCCAGAGCTGGTAAAAGAGTACCGGCGAAGCAATCAGAATAGCTGCAATAAAGGCCACCTTAAGATAGGTGAGAAACATCTCAGGCAGGTTGGTGAAAATCAGTTGGTCACCCTCAGGCATAACGGCACTGAGCGGCGCTATCAATATTGTGAAAAGTCTCTCTGAAAATATATATGTTATAACAAAACAGATTCCTATAGCAATCGCGCTAACGATGAGCCTCTTGCGTAATTCCTCCAGATGACTCAAAAAAGGCTGCTTTTCCTCATCAATCATCCTGTCTTTGTCCATCACTGCTGGGGCCCTTCTCATTCTGTCCGGGTTCACTTTTTGATTTTTTGCTGTATTCCGGAGGCTTATCATCGAGGCCGGAGCTTTCTTCCCCTTTATCGTCATACGGCGCCTCAGCAGGTTCAGACGGCGATTCTATACCACTGATAGAGTCTACCAGGTCATCTCTGGCTTCCCTGAATTCTTCTTCTACATCCAGGCTTTCCTTGATTTCCTGTGTGGCCTTTCTGAACTCTGCCATGCCTTTTCCAAGCGCCCTGGCCAGATCCGGGAGTTTGCTAGGGCCTATGACTATCAAGGCTATGACCAGTATTATAATCAGTTCGGGCATGCCTATGCCAAACATTTTGTCCTCCAACAAGGGTAAGATGATTTCACTCTATTATGCTTATAATCAAAAGCGTATTGGCGATGACGAGGTTTTTGCCTGAAAAAGGTTCTTCCCGTCAGCCTCATCCAGATTAAAGATCGACCGCCAGAGCAATTTCGTCACAGTCCGGAAATTTGGGGCACTTCAGACAGTCCGCCCAGACTTTGTGTGGAAGAGTTGATTTTTCCACTTCTTTGAACCCCAGCCGCCTGAAGAAATCCGGGACATATGTGAGAGTAAAAACCCTTTCCAGTCCAAGATGTCGGGCATCTTCCAGACAGGCCTCTACCAGCTGGCTTCCAAACCCTTTGCCCTGGTGGTTTTCTTCAATCGCAAGTGATTTGATTTCAGCCAAATTTTCCCAACATATACCCAGGCCACATACTCCAAAAAGTAATTTTTCCCCCTCATCATCTTTCAAAACAAAATAATCTCTTAAGTGATCGTAGAGTTCGCTAAGAGACCTGGGCAGTAAAGCTCCCTTGCCGGCATAATAGTTGAGGATTTGATGAATTGTCTTTATATCTTCAATAACAGCTTTTTTTATATGCATATCTTATCCCTTATTCGTCCGCCCTTGTCACGAAGCCATTGATATCTTTTTTTTCAGCCAGTATATTTTTCAAATCAATCGCTTCCTTTTTCTCCTTGAACCTGCCGCACCTGACCCGAAAATAACGCTTTCCCTTTATTTCGACAACATAATAATAGGCAGGATACCCTTCCTCTTTTAATCTTTCGGTCATTTTCAACGCTTGGAGTTCGCTTTCAAGAGAAGCCAGCTGCAGAGTATATTCACCGCCTCTTTCCTGCTGGGAGGACACATTCGAGCTATCTTCAATGTTAAAATTACTGCTGGAAGGTTTTTCCTCCTGAGAGGTTGATTTATTTGTGGATGGGATAATAGCAGGACTCTTTTTTTCTGTTTCAGCCTGCACCTTTTTTAGGGCTTTTTCCTTTTTTGCGGAAAGCTCATCGTAAAATTCAAATTTCGGCTCTTTGTTCATTTTTTTTAAGTGGGCCAGATCATCATCCAATTCTTTGTGGGTCACCATCTCCTGGAGTTTCGCTATAGGAGTCTTTAATTTAACTCCTTCAGGCAGAAACCCTCGGCCTACAAGGATTCCCAGTACAAAGATCCATACCAGCAAGAAAAGTGACCCCAGACCCCAGAAAAAAAGAGATAAAAGAGAGAATTCAACACTGTATTTGCCTTCTTTTTTTCTTTTCTCCGTCTTTTTTTTGGGCATTTTTTAAAACCTTTTACATTTTTTGCGGTGCAGTTATGCCCAGCAATTTAAGTCCGTTTCCTATCACTATTTTTACTGCGAGAGCCAGACAAAGTCTCGCCTGGCTGAGAGTTACATCACCGGTTATAATCCTGTTTTCAGGATTTTTCATGCCCAGATTAAAGTATCTGTGAAACATGGCCGCAAGCTCTGTCAGGAAATAAGTCAAACGATGGGGTTCGAGGGTCGTGGCGATGTCTTCCAGGAGATAAGGAAATTCAGACATTGCTCTTATAATGGCTATTTCTTCGTCCAGTTCCAGCTTATCCAGAGCGGGGGTAATATTTTCTTCAATATTGATTCCTTCCTCCCTTGCTTTTCTGAAAATGCTGCATATCCTGGCGTGGGCATATTGTACATAATACACCGGATTTTCACTGTCCTGTTTTTTTACAAGGTCCAGATCAAAATCAAGGGAGGAATCATGATTTTTGGTCAGGAAGACAAATCTTACAGCGTCGACACCTACCTCATCGACCAGTTCCTGAAGGGTGACAAAGGAACCGGCCCTCTTGGACATCTTGATTTCCTGCCCGTTTTCCCAGAGTTTTACCAGCTGGATGAGCAATACGGAAAGCCAGTTTTTAGGAATACCGTTTGCAGATAGGGCGGCTTTGATTCGGGGGATATAGCCATGATGATCCGCGCCCCAAATGTTGATTGCCCTGTGAAAACCCCTTGCCTTCTTATCCAGGTGATAGGATATGTCGGAGGCAAAATAGGTGAACTGCCCATCTCTTTTACGAATTACCCTGTCCTTGTCATCGCCGAAATCGGAAGTCCTGATCCATAACGCTCCATCTTTTTCATACAGACCACCCTCATTCTTTATCTGAGCTAAAGCTTTTTCAACAAGGCCTGAATTGTAAAGATTACTTTCATTATACCAGGTATCAAAGTCCACTCTGAAACGTGAGAGATTTTTTTTTATCTCTTCGAGCATTATTGCCTTGCCTTTTTGAGCACATGTATTGATTGCCTCTTCTTCAGGTTTATTATTCAGCTTTATATCCTTTGAGATCGCCTGCGCAAGGTCAAGTATGTAATCTCCCCGATAACCATTCTCAGGGAAGGGAAAGTCCGGGTCATCGATCTGTTTAATGCGGCTGAAGATCGATTCTCCCAGTAACCTTATCTGTTGACCGGCATCATTGATATAAAACTCACGCACCACCTCGTAGCCAGAAAAGGATAAGATTCTGGAGAGGGTGTCCCCCACCGCTGCACCACGGCCATGGCCTAGATGAAGCGGTCCCGTGGGATTTGCGCTCACAAATTCCACCAGAATTTTTTGCCCCTGGCCGATATTGCTCTGTCCATAAAATTCCTTCCGCTCCAGTATAAAAGACAGAAGCCTATGCCATACTTTTTTCCTGATTCTAAAGTTGATAAAGCCTGGACCGGCCACCTCTGCTTTTTCAATAATATCCTCCCTGTCCTTGAAATTGGTAACGATTGTTAAGGCTATATCTCTGGGTGGACGCTTTTGGCTGGCCGCCAACAGAAGTGGCAGGTTTGTAGCGAAGTGACCATGTTCAGGGTTGTTGGGGACTTCAATTACATAAGCCGGAAGAGGTATCTTTTCAAGCAAGCCCTTTTTAAAACAATATTCTGCGCTTTCTTTAAGCACTGTACTGATTCTATCTTTCACTGTAAGTATTCCTTCCTGTTTCTTTGTCCAATGGAACAAAACACTTCATAAGATACAGTGCCTGCCCATCTGGCCAGGTCATCTCCTGTAATGACTTCTTTGTCTTGGCGGCCTAGAAAAACGACTGGTTCTCCCGGCTCTATGTTTGAAAGGCCTGTTATGTCGCAAATACTGAGATTCATGCAAATAGTGCCGACGATAGGTACCCGCTGACCTTTGACAAGTGCTTTTCCCTTATTTGACATGCTTCTCGGCAGGCCGTCACCGTAACCAGCCGATAAAATTGCTAGCTGACGAGTGCCTCTTGTGTAATATGTCCTTCCATAACTTACCGGTGTATTATCTGGTAGATTTCTTATCTGCAAGACCCGACCCTTAAAATGCATTACCGGCTTTAATGGAATAGGGCTTTTAAACCCAGGGGAAGGGAGACCTCCATAAAGACTGATGCCAGGCCGGACCATTTCAAAATGAGCATCTTTGTATCCCATGACACCAGCACTGTTGGCAAGGTTGTTCAGGGGAAGATCAAGTCCTATGGAATGTCCTGTTTCTATGGCTTTTTTGAAGCGTCTTATCTGGGTCTCTGTAAAATCGTCTCCTTCCTCGTCTGCAGAGGAAAGGTGTGATGTAAGTGCCTCCAGCTCGAGGTTTTTGAGACCCATAATTTTCTGAAGGCAGGGAGCTATATCATTATATGATATTCCTAGTCTTCCCATCCCTGTATCAACCTTCAGCTGGACCTTAATTTTTTTCCCTTGCCGGGCGCCTTCCTGGGAGAGAAGGTCGGCTACGTTGAGATCTGATAGAACGGGAATCAGGTTATGCTGTATAACGCTCCTTATTTCCTCTCTGGTGTGAACGCCGCATAATATAACGACAGGGATCCTGATGCCATTTTTCTTGATTTCAAGTGCTTCTGATAGATTAGCGACTCCCAGACAATCGATTTTGTTTTTTTCAAGAACCTGAGAAACAGGTACGAGTCCGTGGCCGTATGCGTCAGATTTGACTACACCCATAATCCTGGTATCTTGGGCTATCAATTTCCTTACTTGCTGAAGGTTGTGAGTTAGCGCCTGGAGATCAATTTGAACTATATTAGGGCTATGAATCATTATGATAAAAACCCGTTCGAAGCTGACTTTAAAAATTAAATAGAAATAAGTGATTCTAAATCTTTATTTGGTTGGAAACTAACTGATCTTTTTTTATATATCAAGAACTATATCCAGACATGCTGCGTTTCATGAATAAGTCGTTTTCTCTATATCTACCGTTATCACTTCTGAGGCATGGATAAGGCAGCTGGTTTCTTATAGATAATTAAAAGTCATAAGTATTTTGAACGTCGTCTGTGAGCTTGACAGGATTTCCGGTCAGGGATATTATAAAAATTTTTGTTATTAAGAAGAATAGTAGTGACCTTCGAAAAAAAACATAGAAGTTTCTCTAATTAAAGTAGTTATTTGTTGGGATAGTCTGGTAAGCAGATTAGGGTCCTATAAGGTTAATTTTTTTTGTTATGGCAGAGTTGGTCCTGCATATACCAATAAATTCATCAGGATGTAATCTGGGATGAAGTTTTTATTTTGTCTTCTAGGACTCGTACTGATAGTGGAAGGGCTTCCCTACTTTGCATTTCCCGATAAGATGAAAAAATGGATGTCCAAGGTCCAGGAAATTCCGGACGCTTATCTGAGAGTTGTGGGCTTTTTAGCAATGGCAATGGGGCTTTTATTTGCATATTATTTCAAGGAATGAAATAGTTTGACTTTGAAATGGATCTTGTTTAATTTACTCGCTTTAATGTATCTGCATGTTTGATATAGAGGACTACAATTATGACTTACCGCCTGGCTTGATCGCCCAAGTACCATCATCAAGGCGGGATCAATCCCGCCTTCTTGTAATGGATCGGGCAGAGAAGTCTCTTTCCCACAGTCATTTTTTTGATCTTCCGACATTGCTCAGATCCGGAGATCTCCTGGTTATTAATGATACCAGGGTTGTTCCTGCCAGGCTATTTGGCCATAAAGAAAGCGGAGGTAATGTTGAAATACTTGTGCTTCAACATCAGGTTTCAGCTCATGAGGATCCGGCTACGCGTTCCTGCCTCCTTAAATCCTCTAAGCCTCCTAGAAAGGGAAGTCTGATTCTTTTTGATTCGGGTGTCTCAGGAAAGGTTCAAGAGATATACGGGGGAGGCCTCGTTACGATAACCTTCAAAGGGCACCTGTCTATTGATGCCCTGATGGAAGAAAAGGGGCGTATACCTCTGCCTCCATATATAAAACGCGGAAAAGAGGAGTCGTCACCTGCAGATAGAGAAAGATATCAGACTATTTTTTCGAATAAAAATGGGGCTATTGCAGCCCCTACTGCGGGGCTTCATTTCACGGAGAATTTGATTGGGAAGCTGAGGGAGGCCGGGATTCAGGTATCTTCTTTAACCCTTCACGTGGGTTATGGCACTTTCCGTCCGGTCAGGACCAGTGATATCAGGCTTCACGAACTAGGCGAGGAGATTTATATAATCGGGTCTGAGACCGCCAGGGCTGTTAATAGTACCAGAGAGAGCGGGGGGAGAATAGTCGCTGTAGGCACTACGGTTGTTAGGGCTCTGGAGACTGCGGTTAATAGAGACGGTTATGTCTCGGCGGGGGAGGGTAAGACAGGTCTTTTTATAACTCCTGGGTTTACTTTCAGGGTTGTGGACGCCCTTATAACTAATTTTCATTTACCGAAGAGTTCTTTGCTTTTTTTGGTGGCGTCCTTTGCGGGGCTTGATTTGGTCAAGGAGGCTTACGCCCTGGCCGTAAGTGAAAGATATAAATTTTACAGTTACGGCGATGCCATGTTAATACAATAAATTTATGTGTAACAGTGCTTCCGGAAATGAGCTTAAATTAACTTGAAATTCAGAACAATCCACAGGTCGCAAGAGTGCAGGGCTAGGACCGGGGAAATCAGCACCCCACATGGAAACTTTGAAACTCCGGTTTTTATGCCTGTTGGAACTCTGGGTTCAGTAAAGGGAGTTTCTCCTGAGGATTTGGTGAATGTAGAAGCAAGGATAATCCTTGCCAATACCTATCATCTTTATCTCAGGCCAGGGCATGAGGTCATAGCGGGATTGGGAGGACTGCATGAATTTATGAGCTGGCCTTATCCGATTTTGACGGATAGTGGAGGTTTTCAGGTTTACAGCCTGTCCATGCTTAGGAGTATAACTGAGGAGGGCGTAACTTTTCAGTCCCATTTGGATGGCTCAAGGCATTTCATCGGTCCTGAGCAGGCCATGGATATCCAGGCCGCTCTCGGTGCGGATATTATTATGACTTTCGATGAATGCACGCCTTATCCGGCGGATTATAAATATGTTCTCAATTCTGTCAGCTTGACCAGCCTCTGGGCCCGCAGGTGTCTTGAATGCAAGAAAAGAGAAGATCAGAGCCTGTTCGGAATTGTCCAGGGAGGCATGTACGATGATTTACGGGAAATGAGCGCAAAGGCACTTGTTGAGTTGGGCTTTGACGGTTATGCTTTGGGAGGGCTATCTGTTGGGGAAGATAGTAAAACCAGGTGGCAAGTGATATCCAGGTGCAGAGACTTTCTTCCTGAAGGTTCCCCCATTTATCTTATGGGAGTGGGAACACCAGCGGATATGTTGGAATCTGTTATGCTGGGCGTGGATATGTTTGATTGTGTTATGCCTACTCGAAACGCTAGGAACGGGACCCTTTTTACCAACAAGGGTAAGCTTATCATTAAAAATGCCTCATATGCCGATGATCCCAGGCCTATTGATGAAGATTGCCACTGTTACACCTGCTCTCATTTTTCAAGGGCCTATTTGAGGCATCTTTTTATGTCAAGGGAGCTGTTGGCCTATCGACTGAACACGATTCACAACCTGTACTATTATATACACTTGATGGCGGAAATGCGCCGGGCTATAAAAAACGATTCAATAGCAGCATTCAGGCAGTCATTTTATGAGAAACAGGGTGAGACGCCTGAGGAACATGATTATAAAAAATAGTATGATGTCTTGCCTGCTCTTTTTGGAGTCGGCACAGAGCAGCTAGAACATTTGTAGCTTTATGATTGCCATTTTTTGTAATACTTGTGGTACCTGTAAAATTCAATAGTAAAACCAAAAGGAGGTTCAGGATGGATTTTTTGGCTCATGCAATGGGAGGCTCAGGTGGAGCAGGTGGACAGGGGGGCGGACTAGGGGCCTTTGTGCCCTTGATATTAATGTTCGCTATTTTTTATTTTCTGCTCATCAGACCCCAGCAAAAAAAGGCCAAACAGCACAGGGAGCTGCTAGCCGCTTTAAAAAAAGGAGACAGGGTTATAAATTCCGGTGGGCTGCACGGCGTTATTACAGGACTGACTGATGACATTGTCACAATGGAAATTGCGCCTAAAGTGCGGGTCAAGGTATCGAGGGGGTCAATTTCCAGTGTATATAAACAGGAGACAAAAGCGACCTAGACAACAAGCCGCTTTGTTTTCTAAAATCAAAGTCCCTCTTGTTCCCACTGGTTTTTATATAATGAGACCATTAAGAATAAGCAGGAAGCGGGAAAAATTCATGGCTAATCCCAAGATAGATTTGAGTGAAAGCTTGTCTGGCTCGTCTTGTTCTTGGGACCAGTTTTGAACCGTTGTGAGGTATGAAAAGTGTCAAAGAGTCTTATCTGGCGGAGTATAATCGTCTTATTTTCGATTCTGATGGGTTTTCTCTATCTCTTTCCATCCCTTTCTAAAGATCTGCCTGGATGGTGGTCAAGTGTTTTACCACAGGATACCATCCATCTGGGCCTTGACCTCCAGGGGGGTGTGCATCTTGTTCTTGAGGTGGAGGTGGCCAAGGCCGTGGAAAATCATCTGGAGCGGATTGTTGAAGAGATGAAAAAGGATTTAAGAGAGAGTAAACTTCGCTATCTCGATCTTCGAAGATCCGGTGCCGATCGTATTTCGTTGGCCCTGCTCAGTCAACAGGATAGGGATGTTTTTGAAGATATGTATAGGGCCAAGTACCCTGATTTCAACGTGGAATTTATGCCCGGCAAAGGGGATGAGCTGGCAATAGTGCTGATCCTGACCTCCAAAGCAAGGGACCGTATAGAAAATATGGCCGTTGATCAGGCTTTGCAGACAATAAGGAACAGGATAGATCAGTTTGGTGTAAGCGAACCTGATATCAGGCCCCAGGAGAACAACCGAATACTCGTCCAGCTGCCCGGTATCAAGGATCCCAAGAGGGCAATAGAACTAATCGGTAAAACCGCGCTGCTGGAATTTAAGCTGGTGGATGAGACAAATTCTGTTGAAGAGGCCCTGAAAGGAAATATACCTCCGGGTGACGAGATTTTGTATCAGGTCCATGTGGACCCTGAAACGGGGCGCAGGAATAGGATCCCTTATCTTTTGAAAAAGAGGAGCGCCTTAACAGGAGAATATCTTACAGACGCCAGGGTACAGATCGACAGCCAAAACAATCAACCCTATGTATCCCTTTCATTCGACTCCACCGGGGCAAGAATTTTCGAGGAGATTACCGGCCAAAACAAAAATAAAAGGCTCGCTATCGTACTCGATAATAAGGTGAATTCGGCGCCTGTTATACAGGACAGGATTTCAGGGGGGAGGGCTCAGATTACAGGTAGTTTTACCATGGAGGAAGCACGGGACCTGGCTATTGTGTTGAGAGCAGGAGCGCTTCCTGCACCGGTAAACATCATAGAGGAAAGGACAGTAGGACCATCACTGGGAAAGGATTCCATAGATAAGGGGTTTAAATCAATGCTCATCGGTGGGGCTGTGGTAGTAATTTTTATGATTGTTTACTACGGCATGTCCGGGATAATTGCTGATCTGGCCCTTTTACTTAACATAGTTTTTATAATGGGGGGCCTCGCATTTTTCGGTGCCACCCTGACACTGCCGGGAATTGCGGGGATTATTCTCACAATAGGCATGTCTGTTGATGCTAATGTACTTATTTTTGAGCGGATCCGTGAGGAATTGAGGTTGGGAAAACCTCCGCGTGCATCTATTGAAGAGGGATATTCAAAAGCCGTTGTTACGATCCTTGATGCCAATATCACCACATTAATTGTTGCACTTGTTCTGTTTCAGTTTGGGACTGGACCAGTTAGGGGTTTTGCCGTAACTTTAAGTATCGGCATAATCGCCAGTCTTTTTACAGCCATCTTTGTGACCAGGATAATTTTTGATTACCTCTACGTACAGAAGCGAATGAAAAAAATAAGCATATGAGATAGAGGTATATCCGGACTATAAATTATTTTGCTTCATGCCTAAAATGCTATCGACCTGATGTTTTGCTGAGGCACAAAGACGCTAACAATCGACCAAATACATTGGAGCCACTGAATATGGAGTTCATCAAGCCGGGGATAAATATTGATTTCATTGGAAGGAGGAAAATAGCCTTCCTGTTTTCAACAGTGATGATAGTTGCAACTGTTTTCCTTCTTATCTGGAGAGGCGGGCCCAACTACGGCGTTGATTTTTCAGGGGGCATATTGATACAGGCCAAACTGGATCAAAAACGCACTCCCTCTGAGATTAGATCAGCACTTGAGGCCATGAATCTTCAGGACAGTATCATACAGGAATTCGGTGAAGAGGGTGAATATGAGTATTTGATCAGAATCACGAAGACCGATGTTCAGTTAACCGGCCTTGGTGACAGGGTGTCAGATGCACTTGTTTCCCAGTTTGGCCGTGGTGTGGAAATCAGACGTGTAGAAATGGTAGGGCCTAAGGTAGGAGAAGGGCTCAGGGAGAAAGCCCTTTTCGCCATTTTTTATGCGATTCTTTTCATTGCAATCTATATTTCCGGACGATTTGAGCTCAAGTGGATGATGAGCATAATAATGGCACTTTCTCTTGCCTTTGTCGTTTACGTAGCTTCAATGTTTGGCATGAGCATTACCTGGCTCATCCTGATTGCTATGATAGTTACCATAAGTTTGTGCTGGTTTTTAAGATTGAAATATGCGATGGGCGCGGTTATAGCCCTTATCCATGACGTGACTATTACGGTAGGGGCCTTTGCTCTTACTGACAGAGAAATATCCCTCTCAATCATTGCCGCTTTTCTAACGATTATAGGTTACTCTTTGAATGATACTATTATAGTATTTGACAGGATCAGGGAGAATCTTAGACGCTTCAGGCGACGTCCAATTGAGGATCTTATGAATGACAGTATAAATCAGACCCTGAGCCGTACCATTCTTACTTCGTCGACCACCCTGGCTGTTATCTTGGCCCTTTTTATCCTGGGTGGCGGTGTGATCCATGATTTTGCCTTTGCATTATTGGTCGGAATCCTTGTGGGGACCTATTCCTCTATTTACGTGGCTAGCCCGGTAATTCTGATCTGGGAGAGCAAGTTCGCTAACAGAAGCAAAGGCAGTAAAAAAAGTTGAGCGCTTCTGATTGCGTAAAGAAAAGAAGAAAAGAACTACACTAAAAAAAGCAGCTTTCTGGATTATAAGTCTGCTAGCTGTTCTCATGTTTATTTCTGCCTGGTGGCTCTGGGATGAGATCGAAAATAGGCCGCCCAGAGTTGACTATATCCTTTTGAGGATAAACGGGGAACCCCAGAAAATACTTCCCGGTGAAACTCTCATAATACACCCTAGAGACAAAATCCGTATCATGGATATTTCCACCAATATCCCGTTTAACCTTGGAGTTCGTCTTGTGGCTAAAGATTTTGACGTAGGAGCCCTGCGATACGGGGAGACGATTTTTTCAGATTTGCTTCCTGAAAAGGAGGTGTTTGATCATTATAGATTTCGAATATTGATAAAACAACGCAACCGAAAATTAGGTCAGATGATTTGGGAAATAAGACCCTACGCAGAAGATTGGCTGGATAAGGCTGACAGGGTGATCGATTCCACACGTCGTTTGGCTGTTCTGGAACGAGCTATAAGCTTTTTGCCAGGGGATAGAATTATTCGACGCCGTCTGATAGATGAATACAAGCAGCTTAAAAAATGGGATAGGGCTGCTATGATCTTAGAACAGATGGCAAAAGCAGAGCCTGACGCCGATATTCTGCGTGAGCTGGTTGAAATATATAAGGCGTCAAACCAGAGAAAGAAACTTATCTCGGCCCTTAAAAGGCTCATCGGACTTGTTCCAGGTGATATAGAAACGCAGAAGCGGCTGGCAGAAACTTTTGAAGCGACTGGTCAACTAAGAGAGGCTATACGGACATATGAGATTCTTTTAAAAGCGGTTGAGAAAGAAGAAAGGCTGAATTTGTACAAGAATTTAGGGTATCTTTACTCCAGGATAGGGCAAACAGGGAAAGCCATTGATTTTTATTCGAGGGCCCAGGAGTTGGACAGAAAAGATGCCAATCTGTATTACAACCTCTCTCATCTTTATGAAAAAGATGATCAAAGGGTAAAGGCAGATTTTTATCTGGAAAAGGCATTGAACCTTAAATCAGGTGACGTAGAGGGTCGGCTTAAGCTCGTTTCCAGGCTTATAGAAAGAGGTGAGTTAAAAAAAGCGATAAACTATACTACCCAGGTTCTGGATAAAAATCCTGATTCTGTGGAGGCCCTTTTGCTGATGGCCAAACTTATGGATAAGAAGGGGGATAAGCAGGAACTGAAAAAAATCTACAGGAAACTTCTTGCGGTGGACCCCCAAAACGAAATATTGATGTACAACATGGGCGCCCTTGAATATGAGAGGGGTGACCTGGAATCAAGCTTGAAGTATTTTGAAAGATATATAAAACTTCAACCTAAAGACACAGCCGCACACAAAATCCTGTTTGATATCTACAAAAAACAGACAAGAGAGGATATGGCCTTTAAGGAAGCCAAGACGCTTATTGAATTGCAGCCATCGGAACTCGATCCTTACTATTATGTATTTGACTACTTGAATGCTAAAGAGGCCTATGAAGAGATATTTCACATAATGAACAAGGGATTGCAGGCTAATCCTGATGGAACAGCTCTAAGGGAATATCTCCTGTTGGCCTGCTTGAAGACCGGAAAAGATGAACAGGCGATAGAGCAGATAGAAAGGATTCTAAAGGAAAAACCGGATGACATATCACTGTTACTAAATCTGGCCCGTCTTACAGAAAAGACCGGGAGATTGAGTAAGGCCCTGGAGGCCTATAAACATATTATTAAGATGTCACCCGGCAATGAAGAAGCTGAAGAATCCTATTTGAGGTTGAGGCTAAAGGGAGTAAGGGGTGAAAGAGACGGTTAGCAAAAATCACCTTAATGTCGCTGCAGGTTTGATAAAAAGGAATGGAATGTTGCTTATTACACAGCGTCCTTCAGGCAGTCATCTCCAAGGCCTCTGGGAGTTTCCCGGAGGTAAGCAGGAAAAAAATGAATCACTGGAACAATGTCTGGAAAGAGAGATTGAGGAGGAACTGGGCCTGAAGGTAAGGGCGGAAAAGGCACTTCTTACCGTGGTGCATGAATATGATACACAGATTGTTATGCTACATGTGTTTGAATGCGGTATACTGGAAGGTAAGCCAGAATGCCTTCAATGCCAGCAGTTCAGATGGGTAAAGCCCTCCCGTCTTAAGGAGTATTCTTTAGCACCAGCTGACAGGAAATTTATTGAGCTTTTTGAGCTCAAGCAATCGGTTAGGTATCAAAAACAAGCTGCAGAATGGAATTGACTTAATGTTTATAAAAGCAATTAATATACATAATAAGAACTTTCCAGTTTTGGACCGGTATCCCTTTAACCTGGGGGTTTTGCGTGGAACAGACAGGGTTGAATTCAAAAGTTGCATTACTTTTTTCGCCGGTGAAAACGGAACAGGTAAATCTACACTACTTGAAGCTATAGCCAGGAAATACGGCCTCACTATCTGGGGCGGAGAAAAAACTCATATTGTTCATCGAAATCCCTATGAAACCAGACTCTACGATTTTATCGCCATTGAGGAAGGAAGTATGGGCAGGGGCGGGAGCATAAAGGGGTTCATCTTCAGGGCAGAAAATTTTTTCAACTATGCTTCCAATATAGATGACTTTTCAATGTCTGACCCGGGAATACTGCAATATTACGGAGGGTCATCTCTTAACAAAAAGTCTCACGGACAGGCATTTCTCTCTTTTCTTGAAAATCGCTGTAAACTGAAAGGTCTGTATCTGCTGGATGAACCGGAAGCAGCCCTGTCTCCCTCAAGCCAGCTGGCTTTTTTGGAAATTCTCTGGAAGACGGCCAATAAAGGCGAGGGGCAGTTTATAATCTCTACTCACTCGCCCATTATTTTAAGCTGTCCCGGTGCACATATCCTGAGTTTTGACGATATTCCTATAAAGGAAATTGCTTACAGGGAAACACGCTCCTACCGCTTCTATAAAAATTTTATGGCTGACACGGCCTCTTATTTAAGAGCCTTTACTGAGGCTGGTAAGGGACGAGAGGAGGATGATTATGGGCAAGGGAAACTGTGAATTCAAAGGTACTGGAGGACAGTATTTTGCGACCATATTTATACATTTATTTCTGATCAGTATGGTCAGCTTTGGTATTTACTCGGCATGGGCCTGGGTGAGGCTATTCAAACTAAAAGCCTCCCACATCCTTATGAACGGCAAACAGGTGGCATTCACAGGTACGGGGGGTCAGCTTTTTATGCTTATTTTGATACAAGGCTGCCTGGTTATGATCACGCTTGGAATTTATGGGCCCTGGGCCGTCTGTAAATTTATGGACTGGAGAGCCAGGAATACGCTCGTGGGTGGTAAGCCGAGCTCTTTTGCCGGGACGGGCGGGTCATTCTTCCTGCTATTCATAGTCCATCTCGTAATTCTTCCCATACTGACTTTAGGTTTGTATTACCTGTTGGGGCTTTACAAATTTTATGCATGGAAAGAGGAAAATACCTTGTACGGAGGGGAGAAGACCTCTTTTGGCGCTGGTTTGGGAGCGTTTATCAAGGTTTCTGTTATAAGTTGGATATTGAATACTTTAACGCTAGGTCTTTTCAGCCCCTGGGGGCTGTGCATGTTATATAGATGGCAGATTCAGGGCCTGGCAGTGGGGGACCCTGAAATTGTTGAACACTTTCCTCCAGCCAGGGTCAGTCCTGTTATTGCAGTCATTTTTATAATTATAGGTCTGCTTCCTGTGTTAGCTCTCGCTCTCTATTTCAAAAGTCAGTTTGACATGCATTCAGATCCTTCCAGGGTAATGAGAATAGAGAAACGGGATGTAAAGCAGAGTCAAAGTTTTAAGGCTCCGGTTAAGAAACTGCCGGTTCCCACAAAACCGAAATCCGTTGAGAAGCCGGCGCCGAAACCGACACCTTTACAGAAACCGGTTTCAGAGCCAGCGCCTAAAACCGCCTCTGAAGAGGAGGTAAAACAGGCCGCTGTTTTTTATCCAGAGCTCAAGAGGTTCGATGAGTTAATCGAAAAGGATTCGGCAAACGCAGAGGCTTACTACAAGAGGGCATGGTTTTTTGCTTCTAAAGGTGAGAATGAAAGAGCTTTGAATGATTACACAAAGGCGATACAACTAAATGACAGGTATGCAGACGCCTACTATAACCGTGGACTCTTATATTCAAGAATGAAGAGGCCCGAACTGGCTGTAAATGATTTCAGTACCGTGATAAAGCTGGATCCTAGTGCAGTCGATGCATACTGTAATCGGGGTAATGTTAATTATGAGCTGGGCAGGAATAAGGCAGCGATAAGTGACTACACGACAGCGGTTAAAATAGGCCGTGATGACGCAGACCTCTTATACAACAGGGGAATAGTCTACCTGGCAGAAGGAAATAAATCCAAGGCGATAGAAGATTTCAGGGCGGCGGCGGAAAAGGGCCAGAAAAAGGCTTTACAGTATCTTGATAAACTTGGTGTAAATAAGAGCCCATAATACCATGGTGTAGATTAATATCCTCATGTGCAGCCGCACAGTGTAAATGACTTGTTTCGCCGGCCAGGACGTAAAGCTTTTTCTGGTAAATAAAGGCCGCTGGAAGGTAAAGTCGAAGCCATCAAGGGCACACTTTTTATTAAAGGAGTCCTTTAGCCGCTTTGTTGATTTTTTCTCTGAGCTCCAGATTGTTTTCGGAAAGTTCCTCTGCCTTTCGAAAATGAAACTTTGCCTTCTGGGTTTGCTCCAATTCTCTGAAGTATATTCCGAAGTTATAGTGTGCCAGCGCCAATCTTTCCTGCCTTCCATATGAAAGGCCCAGATGATAATATACTTCATTCTTTACTGGAGGGAGTGCGGCGAGTTTCTCAAATAGCTGTATGGCCTTTCCATATTGATCAAGCTTTTCTAAAGATAATCCTAACAAAAAAATTACTGATTTGTTGCCCCGGTCGATTTCGAGAGCTTCTTTCAGTGTAGATACAGCTTTATCGATCTCTCCTTTCAATAAGTAAGTCTCGCCAAGGCTGGTCAAGATAGGGATGAAACCGGGTTTTTCCTCGTGTGCCTTTTTAAGGTAATGGATCGCAGTGGAATACTCTGCTTTCTCTTTGTAAGCGATCCCCAGCCCGAACAAAGGCAGGGGGTCGTCTTCGGCTTTCTCGAGGTCAAGTATGAACAGCCTTTCCGCTTCATGAAAATCAACCGACTTTGCCCTTACTACTGTTTTAAAAAATGGAAACATCCCCTTAAAGTAGGCAATTTCTTCTTTTGATGCCTGAGGTTTATAATGACTCAACATAGCTTCAAGATTTGACATCCGCTCTGGTCCTGTAGGGTGGGTCAACAGGTAAGTGGGAACTTTATCCGAACCCAAATATCTCCCTTGCTCTATTTCTTTCAAGGCGCCTATCATGCCAGCAGGGTCGAAACCAGCAGTATTCATATATTTAAAGCCCAACTGGTCTGCCTGGCGTTCGTCTGTACGGCTGTAATGAAGTTGAGTTTGTATCCCCGCTGCCATTGAGCCAGTAATGAGTGCACCCGCGGCTTTTCCCCCTATAAGGGCACCTGCTAGGACTCCTGCCATGGTAGCCATTCCGATTTTCTTGCTCTGTTCAATTCGTTGTGACAGATGCCTTGCGGAGACATGGCCGATTTCATGGCATACAACTGCTGAGAGTTCGTCGATATTCTCCAGAGAATTTACCAGACCCGAAAACATGAAAATATGGCCTCCCGGTGCTGCGAAGGCGTTAAGACTATTGTCCTTTACGATGTAGAAGTGGAAAGGGAAGGGCTTTGTTTCCAAGGGCCGTATGAGATAATGACCAAGGCTATTGAAGTAATTAGCTGCAAAACTGTCATCAATCAGGTCAAACTGTTTTTTTACATTTGCCAGGAACTGTTTCCCCAGGGTGGTTTCTTCTTCGATTGAAAGTGCGAATGCCCTTAATTCCCAGGAGTGTAATGATAGCAACACCGTAGCTATCACCATTATAGGTATAATTGCCCAAGTATAAATGTAAGTCTTTATCTTCAAGATTCTGTTTTCCCAGTTAATTTGTCTTCCGGTTCTATACGCGGGGCTTCGATCCATAGACCTTCAAGGTCGTAAAAATCTCTGTACGGTTTATAAAAAAGGTGTATGATTACATCACCGTAATCCATAAGTACCCAGTGTCCCTCCTGCTCTCCTTCTACACCGTAGGGCTTGAAGCCCTTTTCACGCATGCCTTTCTGCAGGTGGCGAGCAATAGCCTGTACCTGCCTGCTGGAGTTTCCACTAGCGATAATAAAATAATCAGCGATGGAGGTCAGATTCCCTACCTCAAATAGTACGGGATCAACGGCCTTTCGTTGCTTTATTATACTTAGACAGAGTTTAGCCTTGTCGAGGGTTTGCATGCTCTCTATATAATCCTTTTTCCATGATATAGTCTCTGACATATTCTGGGACCAGGAAGCGGATAGACTCTCCCTCCATGACCATCTCGCGAATGCGCGTAGAGGAAATTCCAATGGGGGTGGGTTCCATAATTATAAGGGTATTACCAGAAGGGGCAATAAAGATATCCGGCCCTATACCGCTTTTTAGCTTCAGTTGAAGTTTTGATAACAGCCCTTTTATCTTTTCGGTATTGGACCCCGGGCGTCTAATTATTACGAAATGGGCATAATCAAATAATCTCCGGTATTCTTTCCATGTTTCTATTTCCATGAAGGCGTCCGTACCCACAATAAAAAAAAGTTCAGGATCAGGCCTGAAAATATTGTGAATTTCCATGAGTGTTTCAATGGAGTAGGAAAATCCAGGCCTTTTTCCTTCGAGATCCATAACCTCCAGCAAAGGCGAGCCTGCAGCCGCAAGCTGTGTCATGGCAAGTCTGTGAGAGAAAGGGGTAACGGGTTCGTCGGTTTTGTGAGGCGGTATTGCCGAGGGAATCAGATAGACCTTCTCAAGGCGCATATGATGTCCTATCTCCTCTGCTGAACGCAAATGGCCCAGGTGAATCGGATCAAAGGTACCGCCCAGTATGCCTAATTTCAAGTGTGCCCCCTTTTGTTTTGAGAGCTGTGGCCCAGTATGCAGGGAGGCCTTAGGAATGTAAAGGCCTACATTTGTAAGTTTTGCTAAAGGTCTGTGTCAGCTCCTTATCTGTCCCTGTCCATAAACAATAAACTTTGTAGTTGTCAATTCCTCCAAGCCCATAGGACCGAAGGCGTGAAGTTTTGATGTGTTGATTCCTATTTCCGCTCCAAGGCCGAGCTGGTTACCGTCATTGAAACGGGTGGAGGCATTGACCAGCACTACCGATGAATCAACCTCGGATAAAAAGCGCTGTGAACGGTTGTAGTCGTTCGTAATTATGGCCTCGGTATGTTTGGAACTATATTTTTCAATATGATCGAGTGCCTCATCCATGGATGAAACAATCCTGACTGCAAGTATCAGGTCAAGGAATTCTGCTGGCCAGTCCGATTCAACAGCAGGCGTGGCTCCCGGGATAAGTTTAACAGTTCTCTGACATCCCCTGATTTCCACCCCGTCCTGACGAAACCGGTCGGCTATAGCAGGGAGGAAAGTTTCAGCGATATCTTCATGAACAAGCATTGTCTCCATTGCATTGCAAACTCCGGGGCGCTGTACCTTAGCGTTTACACATATATCAATAGCGGCCTTCTGGTCCGCGTATTTATCTACATAGACGTGGCAAACCCCTTTGTAATGCTTAAGAACCGGAACCCTTGATTGGCTTGTGACAAAACGTATCAGACTTTCTCCTCCTCTGGGTATGATGACATCCAGATCGTCTTCAAGGCCTATGAGAATTTTTACTGCGTCCCTGTCGGTGCTGGGAATTACCTGAATGGACTCCTGCGGTAGTCCTGCTTCTTTGAGGGCTTCACCCAGGAGGCTTGAAAGTATGAGATTGGAATGTATAGCCTCTGATCCACCTTTAAGAATAACAGCATTCCCCGATTTTAGGCAGAGGCCGGCAGCATCGACCGTTACGTTGGGCCGTGATTCATATATAAAACCTATTACACCGAGGGGTATGCGAACCCTCCCCACCAGTAGTCCGTTAGGCCGTTTCCACATACCCGTAACCTCACCAACGGGATCCGGTAAGGCGATAACTTCCCTGAGGCCTTCAGCCATGCTTGCTATTATCTCTGGATTCAGCGTAAGGCGATCTATCATTGCATCGGACAGGCCCGCCTGCTTTGCTGCCGATAAGTCTATTTGATTCTCCTTGATTAAATCTTCCTGCTTTTCCAGGAGTTTGATCGCCATTAGTTCAAGAGCATTGTCTTTTTTCGCCCTTTCTACCCCACGTAGTTGTCGGGAGGCGTTTCTGGCACCTTTAGCCATTTCTCCTATCATTTCTGCCAGCGACATTGTTTATCTCCTTAATCCATCTGTTTCCGCAAGACAAGATTGTTCCTATGTATCACCTCGTCATCATATTTGAATCCCAATCTTAATTCTATTTCAGCAGTTTTTGCGCCGAGAAGTTTTTTTATATCACCCGAGTGATAATTGACCATTCCAACAGCGATTTCATCTTCGGTTCCATTAATAAGTAAAACCGAATCTCCGCGACTGAACCTTCCTCTTACCTCTTTTATTCCCGCTGGCAAAAGACTTTTTCCATTTTCCATGATAGCTTTTTCTGCTCCTGGATCAATAATAATCTGTCCTTTTGGGGATTTTGTAAAGGCGATCC
Source organism: uncultured Desulfobacteraceae bacterium (assembly GCA_964627015.1). Classification (GTDB taxonomy): domain Bacteria; phylum Desulfobacterota; class DSM-4660; order Desulfatiglandales; family Desulfatiglandaceae; genus CAZVGY01. Next base: position 13,464 of record CAZVGY010000003.1, on the reverse strand, counting down.
AGTATTTTCTCTTGCAGAGAGAAACCTGCTCAGCGAGAAAAAACGTACCTACCTCATCGCCTTTAAAAATTTGTGTTATTATCCCAGGGTTCAGACCGTTTGCGATTATACACGGAATTCCGGCCAGACCTATTTTTTGAGCGGCTTTCACCTTGCTTGCCATGCCCCCTTTGCCTAGAAAACCCGGGATGGAGCTGGCGTATCTGGATACTCTTCTGTCAACTTTTTCAACTATCTTAAGAATACTGGCATCATTGTGAATTCGAGGATCCATATCAAAGAGACCATCGATGTCAGTCAGATTGATAAGAAGGTGCGCCTCGGTCAAAGTGGTTATCATTGCGCTAAGATTATCATTATCACCGAACTTTATTTCATCTACAACTACTGTGTCATTTTCATTAATAATAGGTATCACTTTCCATGCAAGCAGAGTCATAATGGTGTTTCGGGCATTGAGATAACGGCGCCTGTTGTTGAGATCATCGCGTGTGACGAGGATCTGTGCCACTTTCAGACCGTGGTTCCCGAATGCCCTTTCATAGGCCATCATCAGGCTGCTCTGTCCGACAGCGGCCATTGCCTGTTGTTCTGACACTGATTGAGGCCTTTTTGCAAAACCGATTTTTTTTAAGCCCGAGGCTATAGCACCCGAAGAAACCAATATAACCTCGACTCCACTTTTCCGAAGAGAATCTATATCAGCAGCTAAATTTCTTATGACCTCAGTATTCAAACCATCAGATGTGGTAAGTACGCCGCTGCCGACTTTAATTACAACTTTCTTAACAGATTTAAGCAGATTTTTTCTTGAAAAAGGTGCCACTTTTCGTCTTCCTCTTTTTGTCTCCAGGTCTTTTTCCTTTTTTTATGATAATTTTTCCCATTTTTGCGCAATTGCTTTCTTCAGTTCCTTTAGTCCCTCGCCGGTAATTGAGGAAATAGGTATTGACTCTACGCCTATTTGCTGGAGAGCCTTGCGAAGGTCCTGCACATCGCGGTTTGCATACGTGTAAAGGTCCATTTTTGTTATGAGGACCATTTGGGGTTTTAGGGCCAGTTGAGCATTGTATGCAAACATTTCATCCCTGACTGTAAAGAAATCTTCTAATATGTCACTTTCAGGTTGATAGGTGATGTCTAAGAGATGCAATAGGAGTTTTGTACGCTCAATGTGCTTCAGAAAGCGATGCCCAAGTCCCCGGCCTTTACTTGCCCCCTGGATTAACCCCGGTATATCGGCAAGTTGAAGAGATTTTTCTCCATTAATTACCATAACACCAAGATTAGGGATTAGCGTTGTAAAAGGGTAGCTGTCTACCTTGGGATGTGCCATAGTGAGGCGTGCCAGCAGGGTTGATTTACCTGCATTGGGGAGGCCTATGAGACCTATATCGGCCAGAAATTTCAGCGATAGTTTCAGCTTTTTTTGCTTGCCAGGGAGTCCTGGCTGAGCAATGCGCGGGGCCCTGTTAGTCGGTGTTGCGAAGTGCTGGTTTCCTTTCCCGCCCTTGCCCCCGGGGAGAATAAGGACCTCCTGATTATCATTAATTAGATCTGACAGTATTTCGCCGGTAACCGAGTCCTGAACAATCGTCCCTACGGGGACTTCTATGATGGTGTCGGCACCATTTTTACCGGACTGGTTGTTTCCTTTACCTGGCGCTCCGTTGCCGGCCCTGAATATCTTGCGGGAGCGGAACCCGCTCAGGCTGTGCAGCCTTTTGGTTGCCTTTATAATGACGCTTCCGCCATTTCCTCCGTCACCTCCGTCAGGGCCTCCTTTGGGGATAAATTTTTCTCTCCTGAAACTGACGCATCCCCTTCCCCCGTCTCCTGATTCGGCTGTGATAAGGGCTTCATCCAGAAAAGCCATTTTGCAACTCAAGACAGGAGAAACCCTGCTGTATTTTTAAGCGGCGTAAACACTGATTTTTTTTCGATCTTTACCAAAACGCTCAAACGCGACTATTCCGTCGATTTTGGCAAAAATAGTGTAGTCCTTGCCCAAGCCCACATTTGTACCGGGATGTATTTTTGTTCCCTTTTGTCTTACAAGAATGTTGCCGGCAAGCACTTTTTGGCCCGCAAATCTCTTTACTCCATACCTCTGCCCGGCGCTGTCCCTGCCATTCCGTGAACTTCCGCCCGCCTTTTTGTGTGCCATAATGAAAACCTCATGATGATATGCCTATTATACTATTATATATTAGGTCTCGATGTTTTCGATCCTTACGAGAGTGAATTGTTGTCTGTGGCCTCGTTTTCTTTTGTAATTTTGTCTTTTTTTGTACTTGAATACCAATACTTTTTTGTCCTTAGCATGTCTCGTAATTCGTCCAATCACTTTGGAGTCTTCTATAAAAGGCTTACCGAGCCGGAAACTTTCTTGATCTGAGATGAGGAGGACATCTTTGAAGGTAACAGTATCTCCTACTTCACCGTTCAATTTTTCTACTTTAACTTCATCGCCCGACTCAACTCGGTATTGCTTACCGCCAGTTTTGATAACCGCATACATGATTTTACGCTCCTTCAAAAGGAATAGATAATCAATATAAATAAGCACATTCTTTAAGTCAAGGAAAAAGCTAAACAGCTTTATCCTTACATGTGTAGATATAAATACATGTAAATATGAAAGGTTTCTTGCTTATGTTTTTTCTTCGGGGCGTCAGTATAAATCTCGACTAACCCCTCTACTATAGCCAGTTTGATTTCGGCAAACTAAAACAAATGTCCCTAAGGCATAATGATACTGGGTTTCAACGATTTGAGGAAAGTTTTTACAGCAGTACCGTCTCTCAGTTAATTTTTAACTCAAAGGTTAGGGTGCCTTCGGCTATCGGGAGGGAGGCCCATCTAATATTATTCCGGGGGAGCGGGCTCTCCGGGAAAAAAGCAGAATTGCTTTCTATCAGGTTTCCGTCTCCGTCAAAACAATTGACAGTTATCCCTACGGCTTTGAAGCCAAGTTCTTTTTTGGCCTGGTACAGTATTGTAATAATTCCATCTTCTCTCCTGTAGTTGATTACCTTTATGGATTCACTGGGGATAAGCCCTTTGAATTCCGTTTCTCCCATCGTACCGGTACTTCGCAGCTTTCTTTCGATTATAGATTCCAATACTTTGATGTCGAGATGGGTTGTAAGTTCGGTGCATACGGTTCTGCCGGAAGTCTCTTGTTTTATAACTTTTGTTCCCTGGGTAGCACATGCCGCCGCGATTTCCCTGATCTCTTTCCTGAGCTCACAGTCTTCTACTTTATCAATGAATTCCTTAAACGTATTACTTCTTTTGACGGCTTCTCTCAAGGCAAGAGAGTATGATGCCTCTTCAGCCACAAGAAGAGGTTCGTTTTTGGGGCTTGAGTAACAGTATTTCCCTTGCAGTTCTTCACATTCGACAACTGACTCGAACAGGGTGATGTATGTGCAGAGGAAAACTACAAGTGCTATATATCTATATATCTTCATATTATTTTCTCCATGCGGGCAAATGCCTATTGTATCCAACAAGCGGAGGATAGGGTAAAGAGAGTTGCGTGTCAAGCCACATCACAACCATAAAAGGCCCTTGATTTGAAAGTAGCCGCGAATAGCAGAATTTTGGATTTGCATTCGCGATAAATAACATCATGAAAAACATGATCCTAAAATAAAAGTATGTCTGCTTTTTTAACAGAGCAGGGGGTTCTGGTTTTAAGGAATTCGGTGTGAACAAAGTGGGGAGATCAGGAATAAGGGATCTTCTCAGGTTCCAAGGCTTCACGGATCGGTTTTTTTCATGCAATTTACCCTTGGGGTATTCCTGCCCCTTCAGCGTTCGCCCGCAAGAGGAGCTGCAGTTTTCACCCAAAGGTAAGTTGGGCTAAAACAGTATCCTTGACGCCATTAATCTACGAAAATTCCCTATCCCTGCTGTGAAGGGTATGGCGGAAAGCTGAGTTTGTTAGATTCAAGGCGTGGGTTTTAGAGCGACTGTTCAGGGCTCTCTGTTAAAGCTGACCAGGTACGGTGGTACAGAGGCCGGCAAACTAAAGGGGTGAGGCGAGCGGCGGGCCAGCCGGGAGTGAGCCTTAGTAAAGGAGTGATGGAGATAGAAAAAGGTCCTCCGCTCGCCTTTACGGCACCGGGTTTAACTCGTTAAATAGGTCCTTCGGCTTTAAAAAGAGAGTTCTGAGCAGTCGCTGAGGGTTATTTTGAGGATTAGCTTCGAGCCTGCAGTCCCCTCTTCAGTGCGCCTCTACTCCAGCAGAGGAGGCGGCCCTGGCTTCAGGGTGCCGGTGCAGCGCTGCGGTATCTCCCATTATGGCTATAAAAGGCACCCCGCGCTGCGGGCCGCGGCCAACGTTTTAAGTAGAATATCCGGAAGATGCGAACTTTCAGAGGGAACCGCAAACTCCCCGCTGATGGCAGGGGACATCTTCTAAAGCAGCACTTGCTTCCTCATGAGGTAAATTAAAAGTGGTGGTTATGCCTGGATAGGGTAGGGGATACGACCCGATAGCAGGTTGCTACCGGGTCGTACTAAACTTAGTTGTTTATACGCTGAATTTGCCTTCTGCAATTTCTTTCATAGTTTTGGTGGGCCTAAATACTTCCACATTAAACCTGTCTGCGAGTTCATTGGCTTTTTTCACCAGGACGTCGAATCCAATACCCTTTCCTACTTCAAATGGGCCTGCGCCTCCACCGCCGTTTTTCATGGCGATGTCGATGTCTTTGGGGTCTTTTACTACGCCCTCTTCAAGAAGCTTTGTCGCTTCATTGACCTGTAGGGCTATCAGGTGGGTGATATCAAATTCCTTTGTTGCCTTAGACGTATCAATCTGAGGTCTGCCTGCTGACCAGTCATAGAAGCCTTTACCTGTTTTCATTCCAAGTTGTTTATTATCCATCATTTGCTTGAGAACCTTGGAAGGCTTATAGTCAGGGGAAACCATTTTTTCGAAATACTGTTGAGAATGGTAAGCGATATCTATTCCCACATAGTCTACCAGCTCAAAGGGACCCATCGGCATCACAGATTTGAATGCTGCATCATATTCTTCAGGAGTTATATCATCGATCTCCATAACCTTTCCAAGCAGTATACCTGATGGCGCGTTAACGCGATTGTATATGAACCCTGGGGAGTCTTTATGAACAATAACAGGGATCTTGCCCATTTTCTTGGAAAGGTCATACGCTATCTGTACGGACTCGTCTGATGTCTTTTCGCCCTTGATAACCTCAACAAGTTTCATGAGCACTGCAGGATTGAAGAAGTGCATCCCTAGAACCTTTTCAGGCCTGTCTGTGCTCTTTGCGATTTCAGTGATACTCATGTTAGAAGTGTTGCTGGCAAGGATTGCATGTCTCGGCGCCATCTTGTTCAGATCAGAGAACACCTCTTTTTTGAGTTCCAGAATCTCAGGGACCGCCTCGATAACAAAGTCCGCATCTTTTACAGCAGTTTCCAGGTCTACTAAAGGCTTTAATCTTGACAGAGCTTCCTTTTTCGTTTCTTCTGTGGCTTTTTCTTTTTTTATAAGCCTGTCGATACTCTTGTTAATTGTAGCAACACCCTTGTCTACAAATTCTTGGTTAATGTCCCTCATGGCCACATTATACCCGGAAAAAATCGCGACCTGCGCAATGCCGTTACCCATTGCTCCTGCACCCAATACAGCTATTTTTTTTTCATCACCAATATTCATGAAAACCTCCTTTTATTGTTTTTAGATTTTATTCGCCCTTGAAGACCGGCTTACGTTTTTCAAAGAATGCGGAAAAGCCCTCTTTTGAATCCTTTGAATTTGCGACTATAGCAGAGCCTTCCAGTTCGACCTTCAGTCCTTCGTCTATACCCTTGTCAAGCCCGGCAGCCATAGCCTTCAGCACTGCACTTACTGCCAGAGGAGGCCTTTCGACCAGAACTGCGGCAAGATCAAGGGCTTCTTTAAGGGTTTCACCCGGGGCAGCGATTTTATTTATAAGACCTATTTTTAAGGCTTCCTGAGCTGTCAGCCTTTTGCTGAAAAGGATCATATCCAGGGCCTGGGCCTTACCAACGACTCTCATCAACCTCTGGGTCCCCCCCCAACCTGGTATGATGCCTAGGTTCAGTTCGGTAAGTCCAATGACCGCTTTGGGATGGTCTACCATTATCCTAAAGGTACTCGCCAGAGCAAGTTCGCAGCCTCCTCCAAGGGCAAAGCCGTTGATGGCGGCTATAACGGGTTTAGAGAAACGGTCTATTCTTGTCCAGAGTGCTGATCCCTTGACGGCCGTTTTGTCAGCGTTTCCAGCGTCGCTGACGTCAAATCCAGCTGAAAAGCCCTTTTCGCCCGCTCCGGTAATTACAAGTACCCTTATAGCCTTGTCATTTTCGACTTCATCAAGTGCCCCCTCAATGTCTATCAGCGTGGCAAGATTAATGGCGTTTGCAGGCGGACGGTTTAAAGTAAGAATACCCACATGGTCTTTTTTCTCCAGGATTACATTATCATAAGCCATCTTGAAACCTCCTTATAGTTTATTATTATGTTCGGATTTCAGCACCTCAATAGTAACAAATAAAACATCGACCCAGCGGTAGGAGATGTTTCAGCGATTAGTCGCTTTTTTCTGAAATTTAGCTGTAAATTTTTCATGAATGACTATTCATTCATAGGTTTTGATATCACTGCATCCAGTCAGTGTCAAGGTTTTTTGCCTTTTTGTTATTAAACGATTTTTACGACATCCAGGCAATGAATATAAATTAAAGAAGCGTCTTCATGGCTTTTTTCAAAGCCTGCTGAAATCATCGTGAATTTTCAGTTGAGCAGAAAACTATCGGCCTTCTCAAAAGGATCCGGTTCATTCTTTCAACGATGATTGTAAGGATAAAAATATGCTTTTTTGGAATATTAGCGTAATGGATTAAGAGGAATCCTGGGTCTTTAAGAGAGACAATGCTTTTTGTACCACACGTGTTGAGGTGATCCCGAATTTTTCAAAAAGTATCGTACTCGGCGCAGATGCTCCGAAGCGTTCTATCCCAATTATTTCTCCACGGTCGCCGACATAGCGGTGCCATCCCTGGTTGGTCCCCGCTTCGATAGCTACTCGGGCCTTTATCTCAGAAGGAAGGACCTTTTTCTGATAGTCTTCATCCTGTTTTTCAAACAATTCCCATGAGGGCATGCTTACGACACGAACTCCCAGGCCGTTCTTTTCAAGTTCCTTAGTCGAATCAAGTGCCACATGAACCTCTGAGCCGCTGGCCAAAAGTATGATCTCAATCTTTTTATTAGGGGTATCTTTTAAGATATATGCTCCTTTGGCCAAAGCTTGTGCGGGAGCAAATACATTGCGGTCCAGCGTTGGAACACTCTGACGTGTCAATATCAGGGCTACCGGTGTGTTTTTTAATTTAATAGCTGTCCTCCATGCCTGGGTGGTTTCATTGGCGTCGCAAGGACGGATCACAGTAAGATTTGGAATTGCCCTTAAGGAGGCCAACTGTTCGACTGGCTGATGAGTTGGACCATCTTCACCAAGTCCTATACTGTCGTGTGTGAATATATATATTACTTTCAGACCCATCATGGCCGCCAGACGGATTGCGGGACGCATGTAATCGGAAAAGATCAGAAAGGTCCCTCCGTATGGAATCAGTCCCCCATGGAGGGACATACCATTCATGATACCGCCCATTCCATGTTCCCGGACACCGAAGCGCAGGTTTCGGCCATGATAGGACCCAGGCTGGAAGTCATCCTCTCCTTTTATAATGGTTTTGTTTGAGGGGGCCAGGTCGGCTGAACCTCCTATAAGATTCTTTATGGTTTGGGCGACGGCATTCAGGACAGTCCCTGAAGAAACCCTGGTGGCAGTTCCCTTAGGGTCCGGAGGAAAAGAGGGGAATTCTTTGTCCCAGTTCTCAGGGAGTTTTCCTTCAATCCATCTGGTCAATTCTTGTGCAGCTTCAGGATGTTTTTGCTTGTAGGAGTCGAATTGATTCGTCCATTTGCTTTCTAGCTCTTTTCCCTGCTCAATCCCCTTGCGAAAATGTCTCATAGCTTTCTCATGAATGTAAAAGGAAGGTTCAGCAGGGTATTTCAGGTTTTCTTTTGCAAGCCTGATTTCTTCGGCGCCAAGTGGTTCTCCATGAGCGGATGGTGAGTCCTGTTTGTTGGGGCTACCGAAGCCTAAATGGGTTCTGACTGCAATAAGTGAAGGTTGGGTATCTTTCTGTCGGGCTTCACCAATCGCATTTTCTATGGCTTCGAGATCATTACCATCTTTTACTTCTTTAACGTGCCAGCCATAGGCTTTGAATCGGTTTGCCCGTTCTTCAGTAAAGGAGATGTCCGTATTTCCTTCTATAGAGATATGGTTATCGTCATAAAGGCAGATTAATTTTCCCAGTGCAAGGTGCCCGGCCAGGGATGCAGCTTCGTGAGAAATTCCTTCCATCAGGTCTCCGTCGCTAACGATGCAATATGTGTAATGGTTTATAATATCGTACCCCGGCCGGTTGAAGCGGGAGGCAAGAAAGCTTTCGGCTACAGCCATTCCTACCGCGTTTGCCAGGCCCTGCCCAAGAGGGCCGGTAGTGGTTTCAACGCCGGGGGTATGACGGCATTCGGGGTGGCCGGGTGTCTTGCTTTTCCACTGGCGGAAGTTTTTTAGGTCATCAAGGGAAAGATCGTACCCGGTAAGATGAAGGAGGCTGTATAGTAACATTGAACCGTGACCAGCAGAAAGTACAAAGCGGTCTCTGTCAAACCAATTGGGATTAAGGGGATTGTGACGTAGGAATCGGGTCCATAATACATAAGCCATGGGAGCGGCTCCCATAGGCATGCCGGGATGCCCTGACTTGGCTTTTTCCACTCCGTCAGCAGAAAGCATTCGAATAGTGTTTACGCAAAGTTCATCCAGCATGATATTCATTTTCAGCCTCTAGCTCCTTTCTATTGAATAAAGTAAAAAACCAGGGAAAATTTCGGCTCCTGGGCCTATGATGTAACTGAACAATCTGTTATCGTTAACACCTTTTTCTGGTCCCAGAGGCTCTCATAACATAGACTTAAGTCTTTAACAACTATTAGCAACGAAAGTGGTGCCAAAAGCCAGGATTTTACAGGAGGCTTGCATTAGACCAAGCCTATTCTACCTGAATGTACCAGTGGTTTAAGGGCTGCTTACTGGCAGTAACAGGGACTTTCAATTTTACGATAATCGTATAAGAAACTCGCGTATCTTTCAAAATAGACCCTTTATTCTGGTGTCTATTGAGAGACGAAATCTTATGCAAGTTGTGTTCTGATAGTGCATGTGCTAAGTATATACACCAAGTATTGTTGTGCCATATCTGACAGAATCTAAATCAATTTCAAACATATTATTCACTTTATTAAAATACTAGGACTTCTTGTTACGTTGATGTGTTTCCTTTAGAGATCCAATATAGGCTATTTCAATCTGCCAGATCTAAGGATAGACAAGGTGAATACAAAATTTCATAAACGTATAAATTCTGTACCATCCGGAACCTACGCAATCAGTGGTCAAAAAGAAGAAATTTTACAGGCATATTTAGGAACCTGCGTAGGTGTAACCATCTGTGATCGGATTGCTGGCATAGGAGGGTTAGTCCATTTGCTTCTGCCGGAGCCTACAGGCGTGGACGGAGCCTGGCGACCTGGAAATTACGCTACAACAGGCCTTCCTCTCTTTATTAAAGAACTCTGCGCCGCTGGAGCCCATGAAGACCGAATGGAGGCCTATGTGGCGGGAGGTGCTTTAGTAGGCCCCGTATCATATACAGACCTGGCTCTTGATATCGGGGGAAGAACCACGGAGATAGTGGAAGATATTTTAAATGGTGAGCGTATAGCTGTTACCAGGAGCGAGACCGGTGGCTTCTTCGCTTGCTGTCTGGGGCTAAACCTTCTGACTTGGGACAGCTTCGTTGAACCCCTCGGAATTTCCGGAACTCTCTCCACTACTAAAGATATAGAAAAGCCAAGTCCGGCTAGGCTTCAGAATACGATCGAGGCGGTTAACCCTATCCCTCAGACTGTCCTTAAGATCATGCGTATGATTCGTGACGATACCCAGGACATGAAAGATTTGGCCAGAGAAATACGCCGGGACCAGGTCATCAGCGCCAAGGTCATCAGGCTTTGTAATTCAGCATATTTTGGGGTCAAAATGCCCATAGATTCTATAGACAGGGCTCTGGTAATCCTGGGAGAGAAACGGCTTCTTCAACTGGTCGTGTCCGCCTCGATGGAGGATTTTTTCCCGGATACAGAACATGGTTATTCACTTTGCAAGGGAGGCCTGTATAATCATGCCATCGGTACCGCTATGATCTGTGAAAAACTGGCCCGATTGACTGAAAGGGTTTCTCCAGATATCGCATATACTGCGGGGCTTTTACACGATATTGGAAAAGTCGTACTGGATCAGTACATGGCCCCTGCATATCCTCTGTTTTACCGCCGCACCCAGCTGGACGGAGAAAATCTGATAAGTGTCGAAAAAGAGTTATTAGGAATTACACATCCTGAAGCGGGCTATAGACTGGCACAGCGATGGTCTTTGCCACAGAGTCTGATTGACACAATACTGTTCCACCACCAGCCTGAAAAGGCGACAGCGAATCCAGACCTTACCCATCTGGTTTACCTTGCTGATCTGGTTATGTCGCGCTTTATATTGGGCCAGGAGCTTGAGCGTGTTAACACGGACGATCTGGTATCACGGCTCAGGAAAGTTGGCCTTGAGCCTGAACAATTTCCAATGGTGATAGACAGTATTCCTCAGGAATTACTGAATAACTGCCGATGAGGGTGTCTGCATTATTTGTGGATCGAGGAGGGTTTTCAGGCTTTGATGAAAGTTCATTTGCCCTGTGCCTATAGAGAGATCTCCATAGGCACAGGGAGGTTGCTGTTTCTTGCTAGTAGGGTATCCCTACAATATCCTTGATGATTTTTTTTCTTCCTTCGATATCGTACTGAGTTGTTATGGCGATTTGCTCCATAATAGGTGATCCGCCCCCATGGTAGTTACCGTAATTCATGATCCCGGCTGCGCTCGAACATGTCTGATCAATGAAGTACAGCCAGAACTTGATCTGATCTTCAATCGGGACATTAGGGTTCCTATTGAGATATTTTTCAAGCAGGGGCTTGAGTTCCGGGTTGGCAAGATCCCTTTCATATGGGAAAGTCGAAGGAAAGCCACCTGCTATATTGCATAGCATTTCCTGCTCGTGGAATACGGCCTCACCTGTCAGACACCTGCCCACGTTTGCATATATCGAGTCCGGAATATAGCTGCCCGGACCGTACGGAACCTTACCGAATCCAGGCATATAAACCTCTGGTTTACCCAGGTCGGATGCTGTGTAACCTGCTGCATAACCCAGTTCCGTTACACTGATAATCTCTGCAAACATCTCCCTGACGTGCGAGGTCTTTTGAATACCGTTGTATTCAGCTGCAAGAGAAGCGAGCCCTAGGAGGACATCGCCCAGTGCCGGCTTACAGCCCGAATAGCTGTGGCGGTGGAAAAGGGCGAAGAGCAGGGCACAGATTCCTCCGTGAGAGTTCTCACCGCAAAGAAAGACCCTGTCCCACGGGACAAATACATCATCCAGAATAATATATGAGTCCGCATACCCTGCATTGAATTTCTTCTGGTAGAATTCACGTTTTCTGTAATTATGTAACGAAACTACCTGCTTGACGCCGTCATAGTCCCCAGGCACGGCAAATGCTACGGCATAATCCTTTTCATCCGGACCCAGCGCCCTGGTTGGCACGACTATAATCTCTTCGGCTATGGATGCTTCAGAGATATGAAGTTTGCATCCCCTTACGACGATCCCGTCGCTCTTTTTTTCCAGGATATGCACGTACATGTCCGGATCGGTCTGTTGCGCAGGCCTTTTGAGTCTCTCTCCTTTCATGTCCGTCTGGGCACAGCAGCCTACCAAATCGTTTTTCTGAAAATACTCAAGCCATTTCAGGAAGTTTTTGTGGTATTCTGTATTTCCCTTATTCTGTTTGTCTGCTTCAAATGATACGGCGTTGACCGCATTTATGGCGTCAATTCCCATACATCGCTGTATGCAGCCTCCTACCCTGCGGGCCAATGCGCGGGTCATATCCTGTTTTTTATGCAGGTCTTCCGTGTTTTGGTGTACATGGCAAAACCGGTTGATTGTTTCGCCGGTAAGATGGGATGTTGCTGTACAAAGATCGGCAAGCTCAGGGTCATGGGCCGCATCAAATGTCGTGCCCATTACGTTTAAAGTGCATTCCTGTCCCTCATCATCCCTGTCTATGAGTTCTCCATTATGGTACAGGTTCCTTTTCATTTTTCTGAGGTTTTCGATATATTGTTCTTTTGTCCTCATAAATATGCTCCTTTCGGCTATGGTCTTATAATACTAACCAGGATTAAACATCGCTTTTTCAAAGCGGAGAAAATCAGTTCATCACCTCCCTCCTTCTTGACCGCTATAATTTAATTAGATTTCTCAGTAGGCCGCAACGCTTTTTCTGGTAACAAGTCTTAAAAATAAGACAAAGACCTTATCAGAGAGAGCCGGCCTGGTTTTGAGCCAATATGGCTGCACCCAATGCTCCCATTATCTGTGGTTCTTCTGGAATGGATATTTTTACTCCCATTTCCTTTTCAAGAGCGGTTTTCATTCCTGAATTTTTTGCAACTCCGCCAGTGAAAACCACCTCTTCTTTTATGCCAACGGGCTTGGCCATTATCGCTACCCGGTGTGACATCGCCCTGTGAATTCCGCTAATCAGGTCCTCACGGCTTCTACCCTCCGCCCGTAAAGAGACCACCTCGGATTCGGCAAATATGGTACAGGTGCTGCTTATGACGCAAGGGTTTTCGCTTGTAAGCGAAACAGCTCCTAAGTCGTTAACCTCCAGTCCCAGGACTCCTGCCATGACCTCAAGAAATCTCCCTGTACCTGCAGCACATTTATCATTCATTACGAAATTAATTACGTTTCCGTTGTCATCCAGACCTATGGCTTTGCTATCCTGCCCACCGATATCAATGATAGTCCTTGTTTGAGGCAACAAAAAATAGGCGCCTGCAGCATGGCATATTATCTCGGTTACCGGCTTATCGGAATATTTAACAGCCTTGCGGCCATAACCAGTAGATATGACATACTTCAGGTCTTTAAAGGAGAGACCTGCCTTTTCCAGTGCTTCATTAATGATCGATTCTCCTGCCTGGGCAACGCTGTGACCAGTAGGCAGTATAGAAAATGACAGAATCCTTTTTTCACTGTTAAGAATAACTGCTTTTGCCGTGGCTGCACCAATGTCCACCCCTGCGGCAATGACAGGTTTTTTTTGCAAAACTGTCTCCTCACGCTGCGGCCTTTCTGGCCCTGAGCATCTCGGCAAAAGTTTCCACCCTGGTCCTCATGGCACCG